>JALHNV010000007.1 GCA_022843325.1 Pseudolabrys sp.
ATAGCCCGGCCCGCCGCGACATCCGCAGCCCGAGCATGCGTCGGCCACGACGGGCCAAACGGTCAGTCCGACAAGCAGGAGTGTGCGCAGGATCATGCGCCGAACTATAGGCCAGGCTCCCGAGCGCGTCAGGCGATGCGGCAAGAGGCGCCGTTATCGGCCCCACTGGCTCTTCCTCAACTCGCTCCAGTTCTCGTGCTCGATTAGCAGGAACACGGCCTCATCGATCTGCTGCGTGATCAGCAGCACCCTCTTGCGGCTTATCCCGCAAGACGCCGCCAGCGCGGTCAGGAGGTTCTCGGCGCACAAAAACGGGCGCCTGACACTGCCAGACGCCCGCTGAAGAAGAGCGACGTTCCGCCGCCGGCGATTACACCGACGAGCGGCGGGACAGGAAGCCCCAGATGGTCAGCACGATGATCGCGCCGACGATAGCGCCGATCAGACCGGCGCCCTCGTTCGGACCGTACCAGCCCAGCGCCTGCCCCAGCCACGTGGCGACGAAGGCGCCGACGATGCCCAAGATGGTGGTCAGGATGAAGCCCGACGGCTCGTTCGGGCCCGGCGAAATGAACTTCGCGATAAGTCCGGCGACAAAGCCGATGATGATCGTCCAGATAATGCTCATGATAGCCCCCGTTTGATGGTTCCGACCCTAACGCCGCACCGCCGATTTTGTTCGGACGCGGTGCGATTATTATGGGTACTGTGGCACCGCCCGGCCACCTCCTAATCGAGCCATCCCAGCAAGGGCCCGCCTTTGGTCCGGCATGTGCTCTGGCAGACGCGGTCGCACCGGTCGGTCAGAGTCAGGCAGGCGCCCTGCGTGTCCCGTTCCAGGCACTGCGCCAGGCGCAGTAGGCGCCGCAGTCGCTCCAGCAGGCCCGCGATGCCCAGACAGATTGCGCCTGCTTGCCGCGGGCGAACGGCAGAACCTGCACTGGGGCGGACGCGGCATAGGGCCTGAGGTCGGCTGCAGCGGCGGGCCCCGCCGGTGGCATCAAAATACCGCCGAAAAGCAGGCTGAGAACGATCAGCAGTTGTTTCATTGTCAGATTCCAAAGCTTCGCCGCGTGGGACGGACGATACCGGCATTCGCGCCCGCGGCCAAATCGCGATAGCGGCATCGCACCGCCTCATTCAGGTCGGAACTTCGTGGTGGATGGTCGCTCGGCCCGTGTGACAGTGGTGTCACAATCCCATAATCAGGGCGTCAGGCGCTGGAATCAGGCGCCGAGGAGATTCGATTTTGAAGAGCGCTGCGAATTCACAGACACCGACCGTCGATCAGAACCCCGCCCAGCGCTTCGGTACCGACGGCATCAAGCCGATGCAGCGGGCGAGCGCGGTCACGCGGCTGTTCATGAAGGTGGTCGGTTTCGTCGAGCGGCTGAACGTGTCGCAGAGCAAGGTCGGCAATCCGCCGATTTACGACAATGCGGTCTTCCCGTGGACGCAGCTGGTCGAGAAGGAATGGCGCGCCATCCGCGCCGAACTCGACCAGGTGCTGGAGCGCAAGGACGACCTGCCCGGCTTCCATGAGCTGTCGACCGACGTATCGACCATCAGCCAGGACCGCGGCTGGAAGACGTTCTTCCTCTCGGGCTACGGCTTCAAGTCCGAGAACAACATCAGGAAGTGTCCGGAAACCTGGCGCATCTGCCAGAACATCCCCGGTCTGATCACCGTGATGTATTCGATCCTCGAGCCCGGCAAGCACCTGCCGGCACACCGCGGCCCGTACAACGGCGTGCTGCGGCTGCACCTCGGTCTGATCGTGCCGGAGCCGCGTGACCAGCTCGGCATTCGCGTCGAGAAGGACGTCTATCGCTGGAAGGAAGGCGAAGCCGTCATCTTCGACGACGCCTACGAGCACGAAGCCTGGAACAACACGCCTCACACCCGGGTGGTGCTGTTCGTGGATTTCCGCAAGCCCCTGCGTTTCCCGGCCAATTTCCTCAACTGGCTGCTGCTCAACCTGGCGGTGTTTACCCCCTTTATCCGCGAGGGCATGGACAACCAGAAGGCCTGGGAGAAGAGGTTTTACGAGGAAGCCGAGGCGCTGCGAAATCGGTGAATCCCGGCCTCCCCTCGACGGGAGGCCAAGAAACTTGCCATCGGCCCGGATCGCGGCTAGCCCCTGTCCCGCATGCTCGACACCCCGAAAAAGCCCGATACCGCCGCGCCCAAGGTGAGCTTCGTCTCGCTGGGCTGCCCCAAGGCGCTGGTCGATTCCGAGCGCATCATCACGCGCCTGCGCGCCGAGGGCTACGAGCTGTCGCGCGAGCACGCCGGCTCCGATCTGGTCATCGTAAATACCTGCGGTTTCCTCGACAGCGCCAAGGCGGAGTCGCTCGGCGCCATCGGCAAGGCGCTGAAGGAAAACGGCAAGGTCATCGTCACCGGCTGCATGGGCGCCGAGCCCGAGAACATCACCGCCGCCTACCCCGACGTGCTGGCGATTACCGGTCCGCAGCAATACGAGAGCGTGCTGGATGCCGTGCACCGCGCGGCGCCGCCGCGGCACGATCCGTTTCTCGACCTGCTGCCGCCGGAAGGCATCAAGCTGACGCCGCGGCACTATGCCTATCTAAAGATTTCCGAAGGCTGCAACCATCGCTGCACCTTCTGCATCATCCCGAAGCTGCGCGGTGACCTGGTGTCGCGGCCGGCCGGCGATGTGCTGCGCGAGGCCGAGCGCCTCGCCGCCGCCGGGGTCAAGGAACTGCTGGTGATCTCGCAGGACACCTCGGCCTACGGCACCGACCTCAAATACGCGACCAGCACCTGGCGCGGCCGCGAGGTGAAGGCGAAGTTTCTCGACCTCAGTGAAGCGCTGGGCGAACTCGGCATCTGGGTGCGGATGCATTACGTCTACCCCTACCCGCATGTCGACGACGTCATTCCGCTGATGGCCGATCGCAAGATCCTGCCGTATCTCGACATCCCGTTTCAGCACGCGTCGCCGGACGTGCTGCGCCGCATGAAGCGGCCGGCGCATCAGGAGAAGACGCTGGAGCGCATCGCGCGCTGGCGCGACATTTGTCCGGACATCACCTTGCGCTCGACCTTCATCGTCGGCTTCCCCGGCGAGACCGACGCCGATTTCGAGTATCTGCTGCAGTGGTTGGAGGAAGCCTCGCTCGACCGCGTCGGCTGTTTCAAGTTCGAGCCGGTGCGCGGCGCGCCCGCCAACGAACTCGACGGCGTTGTGCCGGATGACGTCAAGGAAGAGCGCTGGCACCGCTTCATGCAGGCCCAGCAGGTCATTTCCGCACGTCGCCTGAAACGCAAGGTCGGCACGCGGCAGCAGGTCATTATCGACAGCGTAGGACCGAGCGTCGCCAAGGGACGCTCAATGGCCGACGCGCCGGAGATCGACGGCGCGGTTTACGTCGCAAGCCGTCGTCCGATGCGCGTCGGCGAAATTGCCACTGTGAAGATCGAACGCGCGGACGCCTACGATCTGCACGGCACGGCGGCCGGATTTTAGGCGCCGCCTGACCCGTTTCCGCTACCAACGATAGCCGTAATGCGACCGGTAGCCGCGATACGCCCGATGGCTGCGGTACGGCGCGCGGTAGGCGTTCCGATACGGACGATAGCCGTAGCTGCCGTAAAAGCGCGGGCCAGTCTGATAGCAGCGCTGGCGCCAGCGATACCCATTCCAGTAGCTGCGGCAGACGGTGCGCACCTGCTGGATCGGGTTCGCCGTATCGCCCACGGCGGCTAATCCGGCCGGCGCCGTGATGGTGACGGCATTTGCCGGCGCTGCCAGCATCAGCGTGCCCGCGACCGCACCGACGGCAAGGACCAATAGTTTTCGCATTGGACTATTCCTTCCGACGCCCTTGGCACCAGCCGCAGGGCAGGTTGCACCCATCCGGCTGACCCAAGCGAGAGCCGCCGGCTCGTGATAACGAGCGACGCGGCAATTTGTTGCATTCGAGTTAAATGCTGGTGCGGAAACATTCGCAGTTCCCGCACCGCACACGGCGATCAAAGCCGGTAAAATTTCACCGCGTTGTCGTGGAAAACTGCGCGCTGCTCAGCCTCCGTGTACTCTGCCATCACCTTACGGTACATGCCGAAGAAGTCGGCATAGCTGGTGTACAGCTTCTCCAGCGGAAAATTGCTGCCGTAGATGGTGCGCTCGACGCCGAAGATCTGAATGACGTCGCGGATCACCTGCCGGGCTTGCGGATAGGTCAAGCCGCCGCTGTACATGCCGAGACCTGACAGCTTCACATGCAGGTTCGGATGCGCCGCAAGCGCGGTCAGCGCCGCGCGCCACTCGTTGATCGCGTCGGGCGTGCGCGACGTCAGCATGCCGGCGTGCACCAGGATCATGCGGACGTTCGGGAACGCCCGCACGAGTTCGACCGCGTGCTGCACCTGTCCGGCATAGACCTGGACTTCGAAATGCAGGTCGAGCTTTTCCAGCAGCGCAAAGCCGCGGCGGAAATCCGGATCGTTGCAGAAGTCCGGCCGCGGCACCGCCTGCCGTACCGGGTCGGTGTCCCAGTACAACATCTGGCGCACGCCGCGCAGATTCGGAAACTGCTTCTGCGCCTTCAGTTCGGCTTCGATATCTTTCGACGCCAGATCGGCGTTGCAGACGATGCCGTGCGGAAAGCCGTGCTTGTCGGCGACCGATTGCAGCCATTTCGTCTCGTCCAGTTTGCGGCCCGGCGCCCACATCGCGGTGACGTGCACCGATTTGACCGCGCCTTCGGGGACGATGTCGTTCATCCATTCCTCGACCGGATAGTCGCGGCGGATGCCGAAGTAGTCGCCGAACATGCGCGGGATCGGCGGGTCGGCCAGCCATGTCACATCCTGGCGCAGCCAGATGTGATGGTGGGTGTCGATCATCGGTCCGTCATAATTCGGCATTGGATGTCCTTGGCGTTCCTGAGTTTCTTGTCAGAGCGTGCGCACGACGGTGACAATCGCGCGCGTCAACGTATCGAGATCGGCGGGGTCGATGGTGAAGGCGGGCGTCAGGTAAATAACATTTTCAAATGGCCGGATGAATACTCCTGCCGCGACAAAGCGCGCGCGCAAGGCATTCAGATCGGCGATGCGCTCCATCTCGACAACGCCGATGGCGCCTTTGATCCGCACATCTTTCACGCCTTGCAAATCGCGACAGGGTGACAGTCCCTGCTCCAACCGTTGCGCGATACCTGCGACCTGCTGCAACCGTGGATCGCGCGCAAACAGGTCGAGCGAGGCATTGGCGGCCGCGCAGGCGAGCGCATTGGCCATGTAGCTCGGCCCGTGCATCAGCGCCTTTTTCGGATCGTCCGACCAGAAGGCGTCAAACACCGTCCGCGTCGCCACGGTGGCGGCCAGGCCGAGCGTGCCGCCGGTGAGCGCCTTGGACAGCGTGACGATATCCGGGGTGACGCCGGCGGTGCCGGCCGCGAACATCGCGCCGGTGCGGCCGAAGCCGGTGAAAATCTCGTCGAAGATGAGCAGCGTGTCGTATTTGTCCGCGAGCAGCCGCAGCCGCTGCAGCACGGCGGTATCGTGGAATTTCATGCCGCCGGCGCCCTGCACCAGCGGCTCGACGATGATGCCGGCAATGCTGTCGGCGCGGGACGCCAGCAGCGCATCAAGCGCCGCCACGCTTTCGTCGCTATCGGGCAGATCGGCCAGGTGATGGGCCGGCAACAGGCCCGCGAACAGCGCATGCATGCCGTCGTCGCTGTCGCTGACCGCCATGGCGCCGGTGGTATCGCCGTGATAGCCGCCTTTGAAGGCGATGAATTGGCTGCGCCCCGTGACGCCGCGGTTGAGCCAGTACTGCACCGCCATTTTCAGCGCCACTTCGACCGCGACCGAGCCGGAATCGGAAAAGAACACGCGGCCGAGATCGCCCGGCAGCAGCGCCACCAGCCGCCCTGCCAGCCGCAGCGGCTGCTCATGCGCCAGGCCGCCGAACATCACGTGCGGCATCGTCGCGAGTTGGCGTTCGACGGCCTGCCGGATATAGGGGTGGTTGTAGCCGTGGCAGGCGGTCCACCACGACGCCATGCCGTCGACAAGTTCGCGGCCATCGGCGAGATGAATGCGGGTGCCATGCGTGCCGACCACCGGCAGCGGCGGCAGCGCCGTCTTCATCTGGGCATAGGGCAGCCAGACGTGCCCGATCCCATCCGCATACCAGCCGGGCCTGTCGTTCTTTTTGCTGGTATCGCCGGTCATTTGGCGCTTCCCTACACCGATGTCCCGACCCGATCAAATGTCATCGCTCGATCGCTTCGCGCAAGCCAAGCTCGACGACCTCGCCCGCCGCAACCAGTACCGGCGCCTCACCGAGACCCTGCGGGAGCACGGCATCTGGGTCGAGCGCGGCGGCAAGCGGCTGCTGTCGTTTTCCTGCAACGACTATCTCAATCTGACCCAACACCCGGCGATCAAGAAAGCGGCGACCGCCGCGATCGAACTCTATGGCGTGGGCTCCGGCGCCTCGCGGCTGGTGACCGGCAATCACCCGCTCTACGCGGAGCTCGAGGCCCGGCTGGCGCAGGTCAAGCAAACCGAGGCGGCGGTCGTGTTCGGCTCCGGCTATCTCGCCAATGCCGGCATCATCCCGGTGCTGATCGGCCGTCGCGGTCTGGTGCTGATCGACGAACTGGCGCACGCTTGTCTGTTCTCGGGCGCTCAACTGTCGCGCGGCACAGTGATCACGTTCCGGCACAATGACGTCGCGCACGCGCACGCGCTGCTGCGGGAGCATCGGGCCGCGCACGACCATGCGCTGCTCGTCACCGACGGCGTGTTCTCGATGGACGGCGACCTCGCCCCACTCGACGCGCTGTTGACGGTGGCGAACAACTTCGACGCCTGGCTGATGACGGATGACGCGCACGGCCTTGGCGTCATCGGCGGCGGCCGTGGCTCCAGCTTCGCCGGCAACACCCATGTCCCGGTGCCGCTGCAGATGGGCACGCTGTCCAAGGCCATCGGCGCCTATGGCGGTTATCTCTGCGCCTCCGCGCCGGTCATCGACCTGATCCGCAACCGGGCCCGTACCCTTGTTTATTCCACCGGCCTGCCGCCATCGGCGGTCGCGGCCTCGATCGCGGCGCTCGATCTGATCGAGCGTGAGCCGGCTTATGCGGCGCTGCCGGTGCAGAAAGCGAAAGCGTTCACGCGAAGCGCCGGCCTGCCCGAGGCGCAGAGCCCGATCGTCCCGGTGATCATCGGCGCCGAGGAGGCCACGCTGGCGGCGTCGCAGATGTTGGCCGACGAAGGATTTCTTGCCGCAGCGATCCGGCCGCCAACCGTCGCGCCCGGTACCGCGAGGCTGCGGCTGACATTCACGGCGCAGCACTCGGACGACCAGATTGCGCGGCTGGCGGGGATCGTGCGCGACCGGATTTTGGCGCATTAAACCATGAGCGCTTATTTCGTCACCTCGACCGGCACCGATATCGGCAAGACCTTCGTCACTGCCGGCCTGATCCGCTATCTGCGCGAGGCTGGCCAGGCCGTCCAGGCACTCAAACCCGTGGTCAGCGGCTACGATTCCTCCGTTGTCGAAACCAGCGATCCGGCGGTGCTGCTGAAGGCGCTCGGCCGCCCGGTTTCGGCCGACGAGATCGGATCGATCGCGCCGTGGCGCTTCCGCGCCCCACTGTCGCCCGATATCGCCGCCGCGCGGGAAGGCCGCAGCGTCGATTTCGATCAACTGGTGGCCTTCAGCCGCAAGGCAGTCGGCGACAACACCGGCATGCTGTTCATCGAAGGCATCGGCGGCATCATGGTGCCGCTCGACGCGCGTCACACGGTGCTCGACTGGATGGCGGCGCTGCAAATCCCGCTGCTGCTGGTGGTCGGCGGCTATCTCGGCGCGATCAGCCACACGCTGACGGCGCTCGACGTGCTGACCCAGCGACAGTTGAAGATCGCCGCCATCGTCGTCAGCGAACGCGACGGCGACACCGTCGAACTGGCCGACACGGTCGCCACCATGGCCCGGTTCTCGCGCGGCATCGAGGTGATCGGCCTGCCGCGCCTGCCCGGCGGCATCAACCAGCACCCGGCCTTCGCCCAGATCGCGGCGCTACTTTGATGCCAGCAGGTCGCGCAGCGTCGCCTCAATTACCTTGGTCGCCGCCTTCAGGTCGGTGAGCTTTATATGCTCATCGGCGCCGTGGGCATTGGCGTCGAGAATGGTGCGCGGGCCGGCGCCGTACAGCACGGTCGGAATGCCGGCGGCGCTGTAATGGCGGGCGTCGGTGTACAGCGGCACGCCCTTGACGTCGATCCTGGTTTGAAACGTGCGCCGGCCATGCCGCGTCAGCGGTTCGATCAGGCTGTCAATGCCGGTGATCGGCTTCAGCGGCTCGGCGAGCATCACGCGGCGCGTATCAATGCGGATACCTTTGCCTTTACCGGCGCGCTTGATCAGCGCCATCAAGTCGCGCTCGGCCTTGCGGCCGTTCTCTTCCGGAATAATGCGGCGGTCGAGCCGCATGACGATCTTGTCCGGCACGACATTGGTGTTGATGCCGCCGGAAATCAGCCCGACGGTGAGTTGCGGTGACCCGATCCCTTTCAACTTCGACTTGATCTTCTTCAGCTTGCGCCGCTCGCCATAGAGCGCTGCCAGCACCTTGGTCGCCGCCTCCAGCGCATCGGCGCCGGTATCCGGCATCGCGGCGTGGGCCTGCTTGCCGTGCACGGTCACCTCGATATGGACGACGCCGCAATGCGCGGTAATCACGGCATAGGAAAATCCGGCGCAGATCGCATAATCCGGCGCGGTGATTTTCCGGTCGATCAGCCATTTCGGCCCGACATAGCCCCCGGCTTCCTCATCGTATGTGAGGTGCAACTCGACGGTGCCGTCGAGACCGGTCGGATTGTCCTTCAGCGCCAGCAGCGCGAAGCCGTAGGTGGCGAAGTCGGACTTCGACACCGCCGCGCCGCGGCCATAGATCGCGCCGCCCTGTTCCTCGGCGCCATAGGGGTCGTAATGCCAGCCCTGCCCCGGCGGCACCACGTCACCATGCGCATTCAGCGCGATCACGGGACCCTTGCCCGAGCCGAAACGCTCGCGGATGACCAGATTGGTCACCGATACCATGCCGTGCTGCTTGACCAGGGCGTCGGGCACGGTGTGCCGCTCGACGGTAAAGCCGAGTTGCGCGTAATATTCCGCTGCCGCTTCACCGTGGCGGGCACAATCACCGGGCGGATTGTCGGACGGCACCCGTACCAGCGCCTTGAGGAAGGCGACCTCGCGCTTGAAATTGCGATCGATGAAATCGCTCACGCCTTGAACCCTTCGATGAAGCGGATGAGGGCCGCCACAGCCAGCCCCATGTCGGCGGGACTGGCGTATTCGGCCGGGTTGTGGCTGACGCCGCCGCGGCAGCGCACGAACATCATGCCGATCGGCCCGAGCTGCGCCATCGCGGTGCCGTCATGGCCGGCACCGGACGCCAGCCGCAGCGGTTCGCTGCCGGTTGCCCGAATGGCCGCCGCTATGCCGTCCTGGATGGCCGCGTCGCACGGCGTCGTGGCGACGTTGCGGGTCTGCGTGACTTGCAGGCCGAGATGACGGCGGTCGGCCACCGATCTGATTTCCAATTTGAGCCGTTCGACAAAATCGAGCCGCGCCGGATCGGAGCCGGACCGGATATCGACGATCAGCACCACATGCCCGGCGATGACGTTGGTGGCCGGCGCGCTGATGGTGACGACGCCGACGGTCGCCACCACGGCGCCGCTAGTGTCGCGCGCCATGAGCTCCGCCTGGAGAATTATCTCGGCCGCGCCGGCGAGCGCGTCGCGCCGCATCATCATTGGCACCGTGCCGGCGTGGCCGGCTTCGCCCATCAGTTCGACGCTGAGGTAGCTCTGCCCGGCAATTGCCGTCACCACGCCGAGCGGCTGGTTGCGGTTTTCCAGCACCGGTCCCTGCTCGATATGCAATTCAATATAGCCGGCAACTTCTTCGGGAGAGAACGCGGCGCCAGCGATATCGGCGGGGTCCTTGCCGAAGCGGGTCACCGCCTCGCGCAACGTCACGCCATTGGCGTCTTTCAGCTCAAGCGCGGCTGGACGAAACACGCCGGCGACAGCGCGCGACGAATTCAGCGTCGCCGGAAAACGAACGCCCTCTTCATCGCCGAACGCCAGCACGTCGAGGGCAAAGGGCAGCCTCCGGCCCGCCTTGGCGAAATGTTCGGCGGCGAGGATGCCGGCGACGACGCCGAGATTGCCGTCGTAAAGACCGGCGTCGATCACGGTGTCGATGTGGGAGCCGATCAGCAGCCGCTTGCCGGTGTTGCGGCCGGCCATCAAGCCGGCGCTGGCCCAGTGGCCGCGCACGGTGCCGAGGGCGTCCTCGCTGACGTCGAGACCGGCAGCCTTCATCCACGTGCCGACAAGATCGGCCGCACGGCGATGTTCGGGGGTCAGGAACTGGCGGTTGAGCCGCCGCGGCTCGGCCGATATCGCGCCGAGCGCGAGAAGCATGCGCTCGGCCCGTTCGCCGAGGTTTTGTGGGTCCACATCAGCCATACACGGTCATAACCGATCGGCCGACGCTGCCCAAGCGCTGCTTAAGTCGCGGCCGCTCCGCCCGACAGGGCGAAGCGGTTCAAGCGGCAAAGCGGCTACGGCACCAGGATAGTCGATCCTGTGGTGCCACGGCCTTCCAAGTCCTTGTGCGCCTGGGCGGCGTCCTTGAGCTTGTAGGTCTGGCTGGCGGGAATCTTCACGGCGCCGGAGCCGACCTTGTCGAACAGGTCCTGCGCCGTGGCCAGCAGATCTTCGCGCTTGGCCGCGTAATGATTGAGCGTCGGCCGGGTCGCGAACAGCGAGCCTTTGTGCTGCAGCAGGTTGATGTCGAACGCCTTGATCGGACCGGAGGCCGACCCGAACGAAACGAACATGCCGAGCGGACGAATGCAGTCCAGCGACTTCGGGAACGTGTCGTTGCCGATGCCGTCATAGACCACGTCGCAGAGCTTGCCGCTGGTGATCTCCTTGACCTTCGCCACGAAATCCTCGTCGCGATAGAGAATGGTGTGGTGTGCGCCGTTCTTCTTGGCGAGTTCGGCTTTCTCCTTGGAGCCGACGGTGCCGATCACGGTGGCGCCGAGATGATTGGCCCACTGGCAGGCGATCAGCCCGACGCCGCCGGCGGCGGCGTGCATCAGGATGATGGTGCCCTTGCCGACCTTGAAGGTGCGATTGAGCAGATACTGCACGGTCATGCCCTTGAGCATCATGCTCGCGGCCTGCTCGTAGCTGATATTGTCGGGCAGTTTCACGGCACGGTCGGCCGGCAGCAACCGTTCCGCGGCGTAGGCGCCGAGCGGCGTCACGTAGCCGACGCGATCGCCGACCTTGATGTCGGTGACGCCCTCGCCGACCGCGATCACTTCGCCGGCGCCTTCATTGCCGGCGACGAACGGCATGCCGACCGGCGACGGATACATCCCCATGCGGAAATAGGTATCGATGAAATTCACGCCGATGGCGTGCTGCTTCAGCTTGACCTGGTTCGGACCCGGCGCCGGAACCTCGATGTCATCGAGCGTCAGAACTTCCGGACCGCCTGCCTTGTGAACGCGCACTGCCGCGACCATGTTTCACCCCTTGAATTGCCTGGTTGTTGTGTGGATTGCCGGTTCGGCCGGGATCATAGGCAGCCAGCCGTCGAACACAAGCACCCTCGCTCCTGTCCAATCAGCGCGCGCCTGCGACATTCAGCACGCCACCGGAGATGTAGGAGGCGGAGTCAGACAGCAGGAACAGGATCGCCTCCGCAATCTCCTGGGGCTGCGCTGGTCTGCCCATCGGCAGCGACGGCAACACCCGCGCCAGCCGCCCCGGTTCGTGAATCCCTGTATCGGTGGTACCGGGACGGATCACGTTGACCCGAACGCCTTCCTTGGCGACCTCGCGGGCGAGACCTTGGGCCAGCGCATCGACACCGCCTTTGGCCGCCGCATACCAGACATATTCACCGGCGGCGCCGACCACGGCCGCCATCGACGACAGGAGCACGATCGAGCCGCCCTGCCCGCCATGGGCCGTCGACATGCGGCGCACGGCGGCGCGCGCGCACAGCAGCGCGCCGAACAGATTGACGTCGAGCACCTCACGGATGGTGTCTGCACTGGCGGCGTCCAGTCTTGAGTTCCTGCCGACGATACCGGCGCTGTGCACGACATGCGTCACGGGACCTAATCTGGCAGTCGCAGTGTCGAACATGCGCTCGATGTCATCCGCGCGCGCGACGTCGCCCTCGATGGCGACGGCGCGTGCGCCATCAGCCTGCACCGCCGCGACCAGAGCGGCAGCGGCTTCCGCGTTGCTTTTGTAGTTGATCGCGACGTCGTAGCCGCGCTGGCCGGCAAGGCGAGCGGTGGCCGCGCCAATGCCGCGGCCGCCTCCAACAATTAGAACAACGGGCCGGACCATTGTCGCCTCCTGTCGGACAGGGGAAATCGATCACGGCCAAATCCGTCCGACAAGAGCCGGCGGCAAAACGAAACAAACAGCGAAGTCCGGCCGGCCTGCCGGAAACAATCGGCTAACGCGCCCCGGAGACTCGCAAGTTTGCGCCGTTGATGTAGGAGGCCGCATCCGACAGCAGAAACAGAATCGCCTCCGCCACCTCACTGGCCTGCCCGGCGCGGCCGGCCGGCAGCAGCGGCGTCAGCCGCTCGACCCGGCCCGGCGGCTGGATGTCGGTATCGATGACGCCGGGACTGACCGCATTGATGCGGACGCCTTCCTTGGCGACCTCGCGCGCGGCGCCGACAACCATGGCATCGACGCCGGCTTTCGCAGCGGCGTACCAGACGCATTCGCCGCCACCGCCAATGGTGGCCGCCATCGACGACAGCATCACCACGGCGCCGCCTTTGCCACCGCTTTTGGTTGACATGCGCCGGACGCATTCACGCAGGCACAGCAGGCCGCCGAAGGTATTGACGTCGAGGACCTCGCGGATGGTTTCGGTCGATGCCGCATCGAGCCGGGAGGCATCGCCGACGACGCCGGCGCAATGCACGAAGTGCGTCACCGGACCCAGCGCCTTGGCGGCCTCATCGAAGGCGCGGACGATATCGGCTTCGTTCGCCATGTCGGCGGCGATCGCCACCGACTTGCCGCCCGCCGCTTTGACGGCATCGACCACGGACGCGGCGGCGTTGGCGTTGCTCTTGTAGACGATGGCAACGTCATAACCGCGCTGGCCGGCAAAACGCGCGCAGGCGGCACCGATGCCGCGGCTGCCACCGGCGATGAGAAGCACTGGACGTGACATAGGAAATCCCCCGGACATGACGTGGAAAAGCAATCAGGCGGGCCGGCGCAACAGCCCGGCGATCAGGAAGTAAGCAGCGATGAAGCCCATCGGCCAGGTCACATACGGCCCCGGCATCAGGTTCTGGACGACAGCGAGGAAGGCCAGCACGGCCCAGATCATCAGCAGACCGATATTGACGACCCGCATGTGGCGGACCCGCAGCGGATGCACGAAACGGATCGGCGCAAAGGTCAATATCGCCAGCGCGACGACCGCACCCAGCGCGACCCAGGGCGGCGGCTCCATGATGAACAGATAGAACGCCGCCATATTCCACACTGCCGGAAAGCCGCTGAAATAATTGTCGGCGGTCTTCATGGTGTTGTCGGCGAAATAAATCGCGCCCGTGATGACGACGATCAGGCCGGCGGGGATCGCGAAGCCCGGGGGCATCAGCCCGCTGGCGGCAATTGCATAGGCCGGCACGAATACGTAGGTGGTGAAGTCGACGACGTTGTCGAGCATGTCGCCCGACCAGCGCGGCAGCACCTCGCCGACCTTGAAGGCGCGCGCGATCGGTCCGTCGAGGCCATCGACCAGCAGCGCCAGGCCGAGGGTGAGGAACATCGCCGGCCACTCGCCGCCGGTGGCAAAGATCATGGCCAGCAGACCCAGTCCCGCACCGGAGGCCGTGAAGACATGAACCAGAAAGGCGCGGAACTGTACAAAGGTCGGCACTTAGCGATTACCCCAATCCAGCTTGACGATCTCGGCCGACCGGCCGCTCAGGTTCCAGTTGCGGCCGAAACCGCGAAAGCGCGACTTGTCCGAGCGCGCGACGATGACATCGGGGCCGATCCAGTACTCGCTGTTGCGGATCACGACGTTGCCACCCTTGTCCTTGCCGCGCACGGGCGTAATCGCGCCATCGACATATTTCTCGATCCGCACGATGCGAGTGTCGCCCTGTGTTTCATACGTGATCGGCGTCTGGTGTACACCCAAGAACTGGCCGACGAGAATCGACAGCAGATGTGTGGTGCCACCGACCCGGCCGGTGAAGATGCGGGTCAGACCTTTCACCGCATGCACCGAGGCCTGGTCGTCCACGAACAGCGCCGCGGTCCAGTTGCCGCGCGACATGATGCCGGGCAAATCCATCATCAGCCCGACCTTGATGCCGGAGAGATCGACATTGTCGAAATGGCCGTCATCGATGCGGATGCCGGCCCAGGTCTGGCAGCGGTCCTCGGTCGGCGGATGCTCGCCGAGCGACAGAACGCACGGGCAGAACACCGTGCAACTGCACGACAGCGCCATCTCGCCCTTCAACGCCCATGCTTCGGTCACGCTTCGCTCCCGGTCTCTTTTTGTTTAGCTTATATCGTCCGGCCCGGCCAATGCGCGGCAAATCCGGTGACGACGAAATAACCGCCAATGCCGATCAGCACCAAACCCAGAAGCTGACTGAAGCGCTGGCCTGTGCCCAGTTTTTCCAGAGTCATGACGATGCCGAGCGCGGCCATCCAGACCACGTTCATGACGCCGACGGCGAACATCACCGCCATCATGGCCCAACAGCAGCCGAGACAGAACACGCCCTGCCGGAGTCCAAGACGAAACACGCCGCGCGGCGTCGTCGACCAGTTGGTAAAGAAGAACGGAAACGGGTTGCGGCACTGGCGCAGGCAGGCCTGTTTCAGCGCCGAGAACTGGTAGGCGCCGGCACCGATAAAGATCGCGCCGGAGAACAGGCCGCTGACCGTCGCCATGGCCGGGTCGATCAAGGCCGCCCGTGTCAGGCCAATCTGCGCCAGTGTCGCCACGGCGGCAAAGCCGAGCCAGACCGCCAGATAGCCACCGGCGAGGACGAAGGGCGATACCACCGGCTCTTCCTTGCGGGCGGCGGTATCGGCGATCTCGGCATAAGTGAGGATCATCGGTGCCGCGCTCGGCAGCATCATGGCGAGCGTCATGGCGCCCCACATCAGCGCGATGGCGGCAATGGCGGCAGGGCTGAGCATGCCGGAGGTCAGCGGCCGGCACAGCGCCTCGAACCAGCCAATATTGGACGCCTGGAGCCCGAGGACAAACCAGCCCAATCCCGCCAGCCCGATGACGCAGGCAACGGCAAGCCCCTTTGGCCGCGCAAACACCATTCCCAGCCGGCCTGCGGCGGGGGACAGGTGGCTGAGATCGTGGCCGGCGGTCTGGCTCATGGTGCTTCCTGGGTGTCCTGCATAGCGCATCGTCCTCCGGCCCGGTACCGGCCGCCCGCGGTTTCCGGCGTGCCGCGCGCATGCTAGGCCAGCTTACGGCCCACGGGATCGGAAGCCTTGATACCGGACAAACCAGCGCGTGGAACTTCGGCGATCGTTGTCGGCGGCGGCCCGGCCGGCCTGACCGCGGCCATTGCGCTGGCAACGGGCGGCATCGCCACCGTTTTGGTGGGCAAGCCGCCCGCCCGTGCCGACAACCGCACCACGGCCCTGCTTGGCGGCTCGGTCACGGCGCTGGAGACGCTCGGGGTCTGGCCGCTGTGCGCGGCCAAGGCGGCGCCGCTCAAGGTGATGCGCATCGTCGACGACACCGGACGGCTGTGGCGGGCGCCGGAGGTCAAATTCAGCGCCCGCGAAATCGACCGCGACGCCTTCGGCTACAACATCGAGAACCGCCATCTGGTGGCCGCACTCATGCAGCGCGCGCACCAGCTTGGCCATTTGCGCATTGTCGAGAACGAAGCCGGCAGCGTTGTGCCTGAAGCCGATGCCGTCACGGTGACGCTGCAGTCCGGCGAGACGCTCACGGCCGCGCTCGTGATCGGCGCCGACGGCCGCAAGTCGCTGTGCCGCACCGCCGCCGGCATCGCCAGCGACCAGCGCGAGTATCCGCAGCTGGCGCTGACGGTCTGCCTGACGCATTCGCGTCCGCACCGCGACGCTTCGACGGAGTTCCATACGCCGAGCGGTCCGTTCACGCTGGTACCCCTGCCCGGACAACGTTCCAGCCTGGTTTGGGTGCTGGATCCTGCGCGGGCCGACGACATTTCGACGCTCGACGACGCGGCGCTGGCCGCTGCGATCGAGCGCGCGTCGCATTCGCTCCTTGGCAAAATCACGGTCGAGCCCGGCCGCGGGCTGTTTCCGCTTGGCGTGGCCACGGCGAGGGCGTTCGCCGCCAGACGCATCGCGCTGGTCGGTGAAGCCGCCCACGTCATCCCGCCGATCGGGGCGCAGGGACTCAATCTCGGCCTGCGCGATGCCGCCAGCATCGGCGAACGCGCAGTCGCCGCCCTAGGCCATGGCGAGGATATCGGCAGTGACGCTGTACTGGCCGACTATGACCGCATGCGCCGGGCCGATGTCGGCAGCCGCTCGATGGCGATCGATCTGATGAACCGCACGCTGCTGACGGACTTCCTGCCCGTGCAGGGCCTGCGCGGCCTCGGCCTCTACATGATCGACCGCATCGGGCCCTTGCGCCGCGCGGTGATGCGCGAGGGCGTGGCGCCGGGCGCGGCGCAGCCGCGGCTGATGCGCGGCGAGGCGCTGTAGCGCCTACTGAAAGAACAGCGCCGGCAGGTTCTGTGTCTTGACCATCCACATCACGCTGGTCAGCGTCACCACCGACACCAGCGTTCCGATCAGAACGGCGCTCGAGGCTTCCTCGACCCAGGTGTCGTACTGCCGCGCGAACACGAAGACGTTGAGCGCCGGCGGCAATGCCGCCATCAAGATCGCCGTGTAGATCCACAGCTCGTCGAACGGCCCGAACAGCGACAGCAGCAGAAACAGCAATACGGGGTGCAGCACCAGCTTCACCGCAGTCGTGTACGGCACTTCCCATGGCATCTTCTTCAGCGGCCGCAGCGCCACCGTCACGCCAAGCGTGAACAGCGCGCAGGGTGCGGCGGCGTTCTGCAGAAACTGCAACAGCCGGTCCAGCGCCACTGGGGGCTGGAACTGGATCGCCGCCGAGCCGATGCCGACCGCGGTCGCGATCACCAGCGGATTGGTGACGATCCGCTTGACGACCTCGAGCGCGGTCGCGGCCAGGCTGGCGCCCTGCGGCCGCGCCAGTGCCATCAAGAACGGCACCAGCGAAAACAGCAGCAGCGTGTCGAAGCAGAAGATCAGCGCCACCGGCACCGCCGCTTCCGGGCCGAGCGTCGCCAATGCAAGGCCGGGACCCATATAACCAATATTGCCGTAACCTCCGGCCAGCCCGGCGATGGTCGACTCGCCGATTTGGCCGCGCCGGATCGCCATGCCGATGGCAAACGCCACCGCAAAGGCCCAGAACGTCGCCAGCGTGGTGGCGAAGATGAAGTCGATCTTCGCCAGTTGCTCCAGCGGGGTCTGCGACAGGATTCGATAGAACAGCGCCGGCAGCGCCACGTAAACGATGAAGAAGTTCATCCAAGCCAGCGCCGTATCGGGGATTTTCTTGATCTTGCCGCAGGCGAAGCCGATGAAAATCAGCCCGAAAAACGGCAGCGCAAGGTTGATGACGTCGATCATCAAGACACTCCGGCCGGCGCCGCCGAGGCGGCCACTATCGGCCCACTTGGCGCGGCCTTTGCATTCCTCTAAACGCCAGATCGCTTGAATGGAAGGACCTCAGCCGTGAAGCTTCCCCGTCAGTTCTTTGCGCCCCTGGCCGTCGGCGCCCCCGCCCCCTTACGCGAATTGCCGGTGCGGCTTGAGCGCATGATCCATTTCGTCCCGCCGCATCTGGAAAAGCTGCGGGCCAAAGTCCCGGAATTGGCCAAACAGGTCGACGTGGTGCTGGGCAATCTGGAAGACGCCATTCCGGTCGATGCCAAGGAGGCCGCCCGCGCCGGCTTCATCGAGATGGGAAAATCGGTCGACTACGGACAGACCGGGCTGTGGACCCGCATCAACGCGCTCAACTCGCCGTGGGCGCTCGACGATGTCACAGAGATCGTCGCAGCCATCGGCAACAAGCTCGACGTCATCATGCTGCCGAAGGTCGACGGGCCGTGGGACATTCACTATCTCGATCAGCTGCTGGCGCAGCTCGAGGCGCGCCACAAGGTGCAGAAGCCGATCCTGATTCACGCCATCCTCGAGACCGCGCAGGGCGTCAACAACGTCGAGGCGATCGCCACCGCCTCGCCGCGCATGCACGGCATGAGCCTCGGCCCCGCCGATCTCGCCGCCTCGCGCGCCATGAAAACGACGCGCGTCGGCGGCGGCCATCCCGAGTACAAGGTGCTGGCCGATGCCGAAGGTGACGGTCCGCGCGCGGCCTATCAGCAGGACCTCTGGCACTACACCACGGCGAAGATGGTCGATGCCTGCGCCGCCGCGGGCATCAAACCGTTCTACGGGCCGTTCGGCGACTTCTCCGACGCCGCCGCCTGCGAAACGCAATTCCGCAATTCGTTCCTGCTCGGCTGCGTCGGCGCCTGGTCGCTGCACCCTTCGCAGATTGCCATCGCCAAGAAGGTCTACGCGCCGGATCCGGCCGAAGTCGCCTTCGCCAAGAAGATCGTGGAATCGATGCCGGACGGCGCCGGGGCGGTGATGATCGACGGCAAGATGCAGGACGATGCAACCTGGAAGCAGGCTAAGGTCCTGCTCGATCTGGCGCGCCTGGTGGCGGCCAAGGACCCCGAGATGGGCGCGCGCTATGGCCTCTGACCGGCGCTCTGGCGCAGCCGGTCAGGATGCACTATCTGGTGCTCCGATGACCAAAATGCGCAACGCCAAATACACGATCGGCCAGGTAGTCAAACACCGCCTGTTCTCGTTCCGCGGCGTCGTGTTCGATGTCGACCCGGAGTTCAACAATACCGAGGAATGGTGGCAGGCGATCCCGGCCGAGACCCGGCCGCGCAAGGATCAGCCGTTTTACCATCTGTTCGCCGAAAACGCCGAGACCGAATACGTCGCCTATGTCTCCGAGCAGAACCTGCTGCCGGACACCTCCGACACGCCGGTGCGCCATCCGCAAGTAGCGGAAGTTTTCGAGCGGGACGACAGCGGCGCCTATCGACCACGGCACAGTCAGTTGAACTAGGCGCTTCGTTCAGGCCACCGGAATCAAAAAGGCGCGGCCGAAGCCGCGCCTTTTTGCTTTTTTAAAACGGAATAACTACTTCTTGGCCGGGGGCGCAGCCGGAGCCGCCGCCGACGGCTGCGCGCCCTCGAGCTTCTTGCGGGCTTCTTCGGCCTTCTTCTGCAGCTCTTCCTGCAGTTTGCGCTGCTGATCCTCGAACGCCTTCGGATCGGTCGCCGGGCCCTCATAGGCCTTGGTGAAGTCGTTGAGCGGCAGCGGCAGGCTGATTGGCGTACCCTGCATATTGATTGCCTGCACGGTCAGAGCCTGACCCTTCTTCAACTGGCCGATCATTTCGTCGGTGACCGGATAGTCCGACATGCAGCCGACCGGGAAGCAGATCTTGAACGGCTGCTGCATCGGCGCACCCTGGTCGATGATGACCCGGGTGCCGTGCGACAGTTGCATGCCGAGTGGCACGGTCACGCGCAGGACCTTCGGGTCCCCTTCCGGCTCAAACAGCTGCACGATGGCGACCGGCATACCGTTTTCCAGCCGGCCGTCTTTGGTGACGACGCAGACCTGCTTGTTGTTGGTGTCCGGCCCCTTGCCGCAGACCTTCATCCACGGCGAATACATCAGTTGCGGCTGATCCGCCTGCTGCTGCGGCGCCTGCTGGGGCTGAGCCGGCGGCGGCGACTTGGCCGGCGCTTGTTTGGTGGCGGGAGCCTTGGTGGCCGGCGGTGTCTGAGCCATGACGGACGGCACGGTCAGCAGGGCAAACGCCACTGCGCCCGAGACGGCCAGACTGGCGGTCAGCGTTCGACCCAACGGCCCAGCCGAAGCGATCCGATGATCCATTGCGAGTATTCCTTTGTTATTGAACCGCGCGCGCCATCGGCAACGATCCGGATGGCTCTCTCAAGGTCAAATACGGCGGCAGCGTGGCCCGTTTGGACCTGCCTGATAGCCGATATCGCTCCTGCAATAAAGCCACGAATGTGCCGAAACTGCGGGAATCCGCCTTTGCCAGCGCCGCCTGTGTTAAATTTTGCCGCAACCGGAGACGAATCAAATCCCTCACCCCCGCACTCCCGCTCCTGTCCCTGCCGTGGTGAGTCCCGCTCGGGCCTCGCGCCGCACCGTCATGCGCGGTGCGCTCGGCGCAGCCCTGCTGGTCACCGGCCTTGGTCGCAGTACCGCCGCCGACGCCGCGGATGCCCGGCACGCCATCGCCATGCACGGCGCGCCGGCATGGGGGCCGGATTTCCAACACCCTTCTTATTCCAATCCCAAGGCGCCAAAGGGCGGCCAGCTGACGCAAGGCATTGTCGGCACCTTCGACAGCCTCAATCCGTTCATCGTCAAGGGCCTGCCGGCGGCCAGCACGCGCGGCTACATCATCGAGAGTCTGCTGGCGCGCGGCTACGACGAACCGTTCACGCTGTACGGCCTGCTGGCCGATTCAGTGGAAACCGATGAAGCCCGAACCTACGTTATCTTCACCATCAACCCGGCGGCGCGCTTTGCCGACGGCAAGCCGGTCACGCCGGACGACGTGATCTTTTCCTGGCAACTGCTGCGCGACAAGGGCCGGCCGAATTACCGCACCTATTACACCAAGGTGACCAAGGCGGCGGTCATCGACGCGCGCACCGTGCGCTTCGACCTGGATGCCGATGACCGCGAGTTGCCATTGATCCTCGGCCTGATGCCGGTGCTGGCCAGGCACGCCATCAATGCCGACAAGTTCGAGGACACCTCCTTCGAGCCGATCCTCGGCAGCGGGCCCTATGCGATCACCGCGGTCCGCCCCGGCGAGAGCGTCACCTTCACGCGCGATCCGAATTACTGGGGCCGCGACCTGCCGATCAACCGCGGCCTTTGGAATTTCGACCAGATCAAGTTCGACTATTACCGCGACGGCAATACCCACTTCGAAGCGTTCAAGAAGGGGCTGTACGACGTCCGTGCCGAAACCGATCCCGGCCGCTGGCAGACCGGCTATGACTTCCCGGCGCTGCGCGACGGCCGCGTTGTCAAGGAGGAATTCCCTTACGGCCTGCCGAAAGGCATGCACGGGCTGGTGTTTAACACGCGGCGCGCGGTCTTCGCCGATGTGCGCGTACGCGAGGCGATCCTGCATCTGTTCGACTTCGACTGGATCAACCGCACCTACTTCTTCAATCTCTACAAGCGCACCGCCAGCTACTTCGACGACTCCGATCTGTCGGCGCACGGCGTTCCGGCCGATGCCCGCGAACGCGAACTGCTGGCGCCCTTCCCCGGCGTCGTGCGTCCTGACGTCATGGACGGCACATGGGCGCCGCCGGCCAGCGATGGCTCCGGGCGCGATCGCGATGGCCTGCGCCGCGCTCTGGCGCTGTTCGCAGACGCCGGCTACCGGCTCCAGGGCACCACGCTGGTTCATGTCGCCAGCGGCCGTCCGTTCACGTTCGAAATTCTGGTGACCACGCGCGACCAGGAGCGGCTGGCGCTGACGTTCTCCGGCACGCTCAAGCGCGCCGGGATTACGGCGCAGGTACGCAATATCGACGCCACCCAGTTCGAACGCCGGCGCATCGGCTTCGACTTCGACATGATGGAGTATCGCTGGGACCAGTCGCTGTCGCCCGGCAATGAACAATATTTCTACTGGGGCTCGGCCGCCGCCGACCAGCAAGGCAGCCGCAACTACATGGGCATCAGATCGCCCGCGGTCGATGCCATGATCGGCGCCATGCTCAGCGCCACGGCGCGCGAGGACTTCGTCGCCGCGACCCGCGCGCTCGACCGGGTGTTGCTGTCCGGCGTTTATGTGGTGCCCCTCTATTTTCCGCCGACCCAATGGGTGGCGCGCTGGAAGCGAATCGAGCATCCCGCGCACACCTCGGTGTACGGCTACCTGCCGGAAACATGGTGGCAGGGAGAGGCGCCATGATCCTCGACTCCAAAGCCCTGCTCGACGGCGACATGACGACGCTGGACGACTTGTTTCGCCGCGCCGGCGTCCGCCATCCCGCCGCGCTTGCGCTGATCGATCCCCCGAACCGCGAAAGCTTCACCGGCGGCGCACCGCGCCGGCTGTCATTCAGCGCCGCCGACCGTGCCATCTCGGCGCTGGCGGCACGGCTGCGCGGGCTGGGCCTTGCGACCGATACGCCGGTGGCCATCCAGTTGCCGAACACAGTCGAGAGCATCGTGACGCTTCTCGGCATACTGCGCGCCGGCATGGTGCCGGTCCTGTTGCCCTTGCTGTGGCGCCGGCAGGAGATCGTGGCCGCGCTTGACCGCGTTGGCGTCAAGGCGATCGTCACCTGCGCCCGCGTTGGCGCCACCGCGCAGACCGAGATCGCTATGGCCGTCGCCGCCGACCTGTTTCCGGTACGGTTCGTCTGCGGCTTCGGCGACGGTCTGCCGGACGGTGTGGTGCCGCTCGACGATGTATTCGGGCCGGCCCGTCACGAACTTGCACAGATGCCCCGTCGCATCGGCAATCCTGCTACGCATGCGGCCGTCGTGACGTTCGACATAGCGCCGGGCCGGCCCGTTGCAGTGATCCGCAGTCATCGCGAGTTGATCGACACCGCGCTTGCGATCGTCCGCGACGGCGCGATGGCGTCCGACGCCCGCCTGCTATCGACCATTGCCGTCGGTTCACATGCCGGCCTGTCGCTCGCGCTGGTGCCCTGGCTTCTAACGGGCGGCACGCTCTCTTTGCATCACAGCTTCGAGCCCGCGACTTTCGCCCAGCAAGCGCACGGGCAGCACGCCATCGTCCTGCCCGGGCCGATGCTCGCGCCGTTGAGCGACGCCCGCTGCCTCGACGGCGATACCGCCGTCGTCGCGCTGTGGCGCTCGCCGGAGCAATACGTGGCGGCAACGGCATGGACCGGCCGCGCGCCGCTGCTGGATGTCGAAACCGCCGGCGAAGCGATGCTGACGGCGCGGCGCCGTGGCGCCGACGGGCTACCGGTTCGATCCGGTGACGACCTCGTCCGCCAGGGCGGTATCGTCAGGAGCGGCGGCTACAGTTTCGTCCAGGCCGACGTCGACGCCGCGGTCGCGGCGGTCGATCCACAGGCGGTCATCGTCGCCTTGCCCGATGCGCTGCTGGGATTGCGCCATGCCGGCCACGCCGCCGATAGCGCGGCCGTGCGGGCGGAACTGGAGGCGCGCGGCGTCAATGCCCTGGTGACGGCGGCCTTTACGCAGCCAAAGCCGGTTAATAGGGCGCAATCGACCGTCGCCGTTGACGGGCTATTAAGAGCCGCGGGGTAAGGTTTGCGCATCTCGTAACGGTGCGTGCGTCTCATGTCGCTTCAAGGTCCGTTGGTTGTCGTTGCCGAAAAACCGGTAACCGGTCTCGTTGAAGCGCTTGGCGCTGCCGGTGCCTTCCCGATCGTCGAAGTCAACTGGGCCGATGCACCGACCGCATTCGTGTCGGTGAAGCCGTCGGCCGTGGTCATCGCCGACCCGGGCCCGCCGCCGAGCGAATCCGCCGCGCGCATGTTGTGCCTCCAGATCGCGACCGCCGGCGGCGCCATTGTGCCGACGCTTGCCGCCACGCTCGACGGTGATGCCCCCGCCCTTCCGATCGCGCTGCCGGTCGATGGCAAGCAGCCTGTCGATGGACTGATTGCCCGCCTGCAGTCCGCCATGCGCGTGCGCAGCCTGCACGCCACGGTGCTGCGCCGCATCGAACTGTTCGCCGCCGAGGGCACCGAACCGCCGGCGCTGCCGCTCAACGACGCGCTCGAAGACGCGACTGTGCTGGTGGCGGGCCGCGGCCCGATCTATCCGGCCCTGAGCGTCGCCATGGGCGAACGCGTCAAGATGATCGGCGCGCTCAGCGTCGAAAACGCCGCCCGTTATCTGGACGCCCGCGACATCGACGGCATCGTCATCGGCGACGGTTTTTCACCGCGCATGGTCGAGGCCTTCCTCACTGTGCTGGCGCAGGAGCCGCGTCTGCGCGACGTACCCGTGATGGTGATCGGCGAAGTGCCGGACGGCCTGACCGGCAGCCTGCCCAATGTCGATCACGTCGACGGCGATCCCGAGCGTCTGGTGGCGCGGATGATGCCGCTGGTGCGCATGCACGCCTTCGAAGTCCGGCTCAAGCGCATGCTCACATCGCTGGACACCAATGGCATGCTCGATCCGGCCACCGGCCTGCATACCGGCGACGCCTTCTGGCGCGACCTCAACAAGGCGGTGGCGGAAGCCGCCGACCGCAGCCATCCGCTGTCGCTGGCCCGCTATTGCTTCGAGGGCGCGGTGGACGAGCGAGCCAGTATGGACGGCGCGCGGCTGGTGACCAAGCTGATGCGCAATATCGATTTCGCCACCCGCGACACCGATGGCGCCATTCTCATCGCCTTCCCGCAGACCGATTTGCGCAACGCTCACGTCGTCGCCCGGCGCATCGCCGGCTCGATCAAGAACGCCATGCTAACGCCGCAGCGCTCGCAGGACCGCATCACCGCCAATGTGACGCTGGCGACCCTGAAGAACGGCGATACGCTCGACAGCCTGATGCTCCGGGTGATGGGCAGCCGCATGGTTGCCGCCGAGTAATCCTGTGATTAGGCTGGCTCCAGCAGGGAGCAAGCCCGAATGTCCGAACATGCCAGTCCAATCCCGGTCCGCATCGACGTCGTTTCCGACGTGGTCTGCCCGTGGTGTTTTATCGGCAAGCACCGGCTGGAGCAGGCGCTGAAGCTGAAGCCCGGCATTCCGGTCGAGGTGCATTGGCGGCCGTATTTCCTCAACGACTGGATCCCGCGCGACGGCATTTCGCGTGAGGAGTATCTCACCACCAAATTCGGCTCGCCGGACCGCTACAAGGACATTGCCGCCCGCGTCGGTGCGGCGGCGGCTGCCGAAGGCCTGGTCTACGATTCCAGCAAGATGAAGCGGCAGCCGAACACGACCGACTGTCACCGGTTGATCCGCTGGGCCGAGAGCATCGGCAAGGCCGGCGAGATGAAGCAGAAACTGATGGACCTGTACTTCACCGAAGGCGCCGACCTCACCGACCCCGAGGTGCTGGTGCAAGCCGGCGCCGATGTCGGCCTGCCGCCCGACAAAGTGCGCGAAGCGCTCGCCACTGACGAAGGCATCGCCGAGATCGAGGCGGAGTCGCAGTCGGCCAAGCGGGCCGGTATCGAAGGCGTGCCCTGCTTCATCTTCAATGGCCAGTTCGCGGTATCCGGCGCGCAGTCGCCGGAGTACCTCGCCGATGCCATCCAGCGCGCCGCGCAGGCGCGTGACGCGGCTGAATAGTCCGAAAGCAAGCCCATGAAAATAACCGCTGCCGTGGTCCGCGAACGCGCGGGCGCCTTCAATATCGAAACGCTCGACCTCGACGATCCGCGCGCCGACGAGCTGCTGGTCGAGGTCGTCGCCACCGGCATGTGCGCCACCGACTTGCACGGCCGCGACGGCTATTTCCCGAAGATGCCCTACCCCGCCGTCTTCGGGCATGAGGGAGTCGGCGTGGTCCGCGCGGTCGGGCAGACGGTGACCCGGTTCAAGACCGGCGACCATGTCATCATGTCATACCCCTGGTGCGGCACCTGCCCGAACTGCCGGAGCCACCGGGAAAGCTATTGCCTGTCGGTGCGCGACCTGAAGTTCACCGGCAAGCGCGCCGACGGCTCGACGCTGCATGCCAAAGACGGCCAGCCGGTCTACAGCGCCTTCTTCCAGCAATCGTCGTTCGGCACCTACACCCTCGCCAACGAACGCTACGCCGTGAAGGTCCGTAACGACGCGCCGCTCGAGATACTCGGGCCGCTGGCCTGTGGCGGTCAGACCGGCGCCGGCGGCGTGCTGAATGTGATGAAGCCGGCGCCCGGCGACAGCTTCGCGGTGTTCGGCGTCGGCTCGGTCGGCCTGTCCGGCTTGATGGCGGCCAGGATCGCGGGCTGCGATCCGATCATCGCCATCGATGTGCACGAGCACCGGCTGGCGCTGGCGCGCGAACTGGGCGCCACCCACACCATCAACCACAGCGGCCGCACCGATGTGGTGGCGGAGATCCGGAAGATCACCGGCCACGGCCTGCGCTTTGCGCTCGAGACGTCGGCGCTGCCGGCCGTGCTGCGCGAGGCGATCGACTCCCTGATGCCGGCCGGCACCTGCGTGCTGCTTGGCAGCGCCCGCGGCGGCACCGAAGCCTCGTTCGAAATGCCATTTCTGCAGGACGGCCGCAGCGTGCGCGGCGTCATCCAGGGCGACAGCGTGCCGGAGGAGTTCATCCCGCAACTGGTCGACTACATCATGGCCGGCCGCTTCCCGGTCGAGAAGCTGATCACGTTCTACGACTTCGCCGACATCAACCGTGCCGCCGCCGACTCCATGAGCGGCGCGACCATCAAACCCGTCTTGCGGATGCCGCGTTAGCCGTGGCGCAGGAACCGCACAGCTACGATTTCATCGTCGTCGGCGCCGGCAGTGCCGGCTGCGTGCTGGCCAACCGCCTGACCGCCTCCGGCCGGCATCGCGTCTTGCTGCTCGAGGCCGGCCCCGAGGCCCGGCACCCATGGCTGCACGTGCCGCTCGGCTACGGCAAGCTGTTCACCGACCGCCGTTTCAACTGGTGCTACGAGACCGAGCCGCAAACGGAGTGCCACGGCCGCGAAGTCATGGCGCCGCGCGGCAAGGTGATGGGCGGATCGAGCGCCATCAACGGCCTGATCTATATCCGCGGCCAGGCACAGGACTTCGACCAGTGGCGCCAGCTCGGCAATGACGGCTGGAGCTTCGACGATGTGCTGCCCTATTTCCGCAAGTCGGAAGACAACGAGCGCGGCGGCGACGACCTCCACGGCGAAGGCGGACCGCTCGCGGTGTCCGATGCCCGCGATCGGCATCCGCTGGCGCTCGCCTACATTGAGGCCGCGGAGCAATGCGGCTACGGGCGCAATGACGACTTCAATGGCGCCGCGCAGGAGGGCGCCGGTTTCTATCAGACGACGACGCGCAACGGCCTGCGCTGCTCGACGGCGACCGCCTATCTGAAGCCCGCCCGCAAACGGTCTAACCTGCATGTCGTGTCAGGCGCTCTGGCCAACCGCATCCTGTTCGACGGACGGCGTGCGACCGGCGTTGAATACCGCGCCGGCGGCCAAGCCCACGTGGCGCATGCGGCGGCGGAAGTCATCGTGTCGACCGGCGCCTTCAACTCGCCGCAGCTTCTGCAACTGTCGGGCCTTGGTCCCGCGGCGCTGCTGCAGGCCCACGGCATTCCCGTGATCGCCGACCTGCCCGGCGTCGGCGACGGGCTGACCGATCACTACTCGGCGCGCACGGTCATGCGCTGCCGCGATCCGATCACACTCAACGACGTGGTGCGCAGCTGGCGTGGCAGGATCGAAGCGGGGCTGCGATACGCTGTCACGCGCCGCGGCTACCTGACCATGTCGGCCATATCGGCCGGCTGCTTCCTGCGCGCGCATCCGATGTCGGAGACGCCCGACGTGCAATGCTCGATCGCGCTGTTCTCGACCGAGCTGATCGGTACCACGCTGCATCCGTTCCCCGGTGTCACCGGCGTCTGCACGCTGCTGCGGCCGGAGAGCCGCGGCTCGGTGCGCATCAAGTCGCCCGAGCCGGACGCCGCGCCGGCCATCGATCCGAACTATCTTGGTGCGCAGAAGGATCGCGACACGCTGGTGGCCGGCGTCCGCGCCCTGCGCCGCATCTTTGCCGCACCGGCGATGGCGCCCTACATTGTCGAAGAGATTTCACCGGGCCAAGAGAGCGTCAGCGACGACGAATTGCTCGACTTCATCCGCGCCCGCGGCGGCACGACCTTCCACCCGGTCAGCACCTGCCGGATGGGCCAGGACCCACTGGCGGTGACCGACGCGCGGCTGCGCGTGCGCGGCTTTGCAGGCCTGCGTGTGATCGATGCTTCGATCATGCCGACCATCGTGTCGGGCAATACCAACGCGGCGACGATCATGATCGGTGAAAAGGGCGCCGACATGGTGCTGGCTGACCACGGCGCGTAGGCGAGAAATTCGGGCATTATCATTCGCGAAGGCGCCCCGCACACTCCGTTCATTCCCGCGCAAGCGGGAATCCAGTGCCTGTTTCCCCTGGGTCCCGCTTGCGCGGGGACGAGCGGGTAGCTAAGCCGCCTTCGCCTGCTCCGCGATCTTGGCCAGCCGGCGCAGGATGTCGGTCGTGCCCTTGAGGCGCTCTTCGGCGCCTTCCCATTCGTCGAGCACCACCAGCTTCTGGCCGCTTTTGTCGTTGCGGATGCGCGCAAAGGCGCCCTGCTCGCGGATGAATCCGATCAAGCCTTCCGGGTTGTTGAAGATGTTGTCGCGGAACGACATCACCACGCCCTTCGGGCCGGCGTCGATCTTCTCGACGTTGGCGCGGCGGCACAGCGCCTTGATGGCCACGATCTGCAACAGATGCTCCACCTCCTGCGGCAGCTTGCCGAAGCGGTCGACCATTTCCGCCGCAAAGCTCTCGATTTCGCGTTCGTCCTCGATCTCGGCCAGCCGGCGATACAGCGCGAGTCGCACCGACAGATCGGCGACGTATTCGTCGGGGATCAGCACGGGCGTTCCGATGGTGATCTGCGGCGACCACCGGTCGGCGACCGGCGCGCTGATGCCGGCCTTCAGGCTCATCACCGCCTCCTCGAGCATCTGCTGATACAACTCGAAGCCGACTTCCTTGATGTGGCCCGACTGCTCGTCGCCGAGCAGGTTGCCGGCGCCGCGAATGTCGAGATCGTGGGTGGCGATCTGGAAACCGGCGCCCAGCGTGTCGAGCGATTGCAGCACTTTCAGCCGCCGCTCGGCCTGCGCGGTGATCGGCTTCTGCGCCGGCAGCGTGAACAGCGCGTAGGCGCGCAGCTTCGAGCGGCCGACCCGGCCGCGCAACTGATAGAGCTGCGACAGGCCGAACATGTCGGCGCGGTGCACGATCAGCGTATTGGCGGATGGAATGTCGAGCCCGGACTCGACGATGGTGGTCGATAGCAGCACGTCGTATTTGCCGTCGTAGAAGGCCGACATGATGTCTTCGAGAACGGTCGGCGGCATCTGGCCGTGGGCGACGATGACGCGGACCTCCGGCACGTTCTTGTCGAGAAAATCCTTGGCGCCGGCGAGGTCCTCGATGCGCGGACAGACATAGAAGGCTTGCCCGCCGCGATATTTCTCGCGCAGCAGCGCTTCGCGGATGGTGACCGGATCGAACGGCGTCACGAAGGTGCGCACGGCGAGACGATCGACCGGCGGCGAGGCGATGATCGACAGGTCGCGTACGCCGGTCAGCGCCAGTTGCAGCGTGCGCGGGATCGGCGTCGCCGTCAGCGTCAGCACGTGCACTTCGGCCCGCAGCGTCTTCAGCTTCTCCTTGTGGGCAACGCCGAAATGCTGCTCCTCGTCGACGATCACCAGCCCGAGATCCTTGAACTTGATGCCGCGGCCGAGCAGCGCGTGGGTGCCTACAACGATATCGACATTGCCGGTGGCAAGCCCGGCCTTGGTGGCGGCGGTCTGTGCCGCCGGCACCAGCCGCGAGGCCTGCGCGACGTTGACCGGAAAGCCGCGAAACCGCTCGGTGAAGGTCTTGAAGTGCTGGCGCGCCAGCAGCGTCGTCGGCACCACCACCGCCACCTGCTTGCCGTTCATCGCCGCGTCGAAGGCGGCGCGCAGCGCCACTTCCGTCTTGCCGAAGCCGACGTCGCCGCAGATCAACCGGTCCATGGGCCGCCCGGCGCCGAGGTCCTTGAGCGTGGCGTCGATGGCGGCGAGCTGGTCCTCGGTCTCCTCGAACGGGAAGCCGGCACAGAATTCGTCATAGGCGCCGGGCCCAACCACCAGCTTCGGCGCGTCGCGCAATTGCCGCTCGGCGGCGATCTTGATCAACTCCGCGGCGATCTCGCGGATGCGGCTCTTCATGCGCGCCTTGCGCGCCTGCCAGTTGCCGCTGCCAAGGCGGTCGAGTTCGACGGTGGCCTGTTCGGAGCCGTAGCGCGACAACAGGTCGACGTTCTCGACCGGCAGATAAAGCTTCGCCGCGTCGGCGTAGTGGATTTCCAGGCAGTCATGCGGCGCGCCGCCGACGGCGATGGTCTGCAGGCCGATGAAGCGGCCGATGCCGTGGTCGACATGGACGACCAGATCGCCGGACGCGAGGCTGGTCGCCTCGGCGATGAAATTGTCGGCGCGCCGCTGCGCCCGCCGCGGCCGGACCAGGCGGTCGCCGAGAATGTCCTGCTCGCTGATGACGGCGACGTCGTCGGTCTCGAAACCGGCCTCGATGCCGAGCACCGCCAGCGCAATCGCAGGCTTCGGCAAGGCCAAAGCCTGCGGCCAGGACCCGATCGGGGTCAAGTTATGCACTTTGTGATCCGCCAGCACGTGGCTCATGCGGTCCCGCGCGCCGTCGCTCCACAGCGCGATCGCGACCCGCTTGCCGGAGGCCTGCAACGACGTCACGTGGCGGCCGACGGCTTCGAAAACGTTGGCATTCTGGGCGCGCTCGGCGCCGAAATCATGGCCGGCCCGGGCGCCGACATCGACCACATCGCGCGCCTCTGGCACCGCGAACGGCGTCAGCCGCGCCAATGCGGAAGCCTCCAGACGCTTCTTCCATTCCTCTTCGCCGAGATAGAGCCGCTCCGGCGGCAGCGGCTTGTACGCCGGCGTCATGCCGTCCTTCAGGGCCTCGCGGCGGGCCTCGTAGTAGTCGGCAATCTGGGTGAAGCGCTCGTGGGCGGCGTCCTCGCCCCGGGCCTCCAGCGCCAGCGGTGTCCCGGGCAGGTAGTCGAACAGCGTTTCGAGTTTCACGTGAAACAGTGGCAGCCAGTGCTCCATGCCGGGGTAGCGGCGGCCCTGGCTGACCGCTTCGTAAAGCAGGTCGTCCGGCGTCGCGGCGCCGAATTCGGCGACATAGCCGGTGCGGAAACGGCTGATGGTCTCGGTGATGAGCTGGAATTCGGCCACCGGCACCAGATCGAGCCCGCGCATCGGCAATTCGCTGCGCTGGGTCTGGGCGTCGAAGGTCTTGATGGTCTCCAAGGCGTCGCCGAAGAAATCGAACCGGACCGGCATGTCCATGCCGGGCGGAAACAGGTCGAGAATGCCGCCGCGCACCGCGTATTCGCCGGGCTCCCGCACCGTCGAGGCCCGGGAATAGCCGTTCAGCTCCAGCCATTCGACGATGCCGTTCATGCCGGTTACATTGCCCGGCGCCACCGACAGCGCATGGGTGGCGACAAATTCCCGCGCCGGCAGCCGTTGCAGGGCGGCGTTGACGGTCGTCAGCAGCACCGACGGCTTGTCGCGGCCTTTGACCCGCACCAGGCGCGACAGCGCGGTCATGCGCTGCGCCACCACCGATGCATTCGGCGACACGCGGTCGTAGGGCTGGCAGTCCCAGGCCGGGAATTCCAGCGTCTGGATGTCGGGCCCGAAAAACGCCAGCGCCCGCCCCAGCGCCGCCATGCGCTGGCCGTCGCGGCAGATCACCGCCAGCGATATCGCCGGCGCATCGGGCCGCGCGGCAATGGCCCGCGCCAGATCGGCCAGCACCAGACCCTCGGCGCCATCGGCGACCTGCGCCAGGGTCAGCGCCTTGCCGGGTTGCAGCAACTCAGCCGGAGATTTCGCCATCACGCTCTTTCGGTCTCAATTGGTAATGGCCGCCGCGCGGTGAAACGCGAGAAGACGGCGGAACAGATCGGTATCGATATCGCCGGGGGTCGGTTCGGCGCCGTTGACCCAGGCGAACATCTGCTGGTCCGGGATATCCAGCCAGGTTTCGTATTCGTCCAGTTCGGCATCGCTCAGGACCGCGAGGTGCGCGTCGGCAAACGGCCCGAGCACCAGATCCATCTCGCGGATGCCGCGATGCCAGGACCGGAATTTGAGCCTGCGCCGGCGCGCGTCCATTCCTTCGCTCGACAGCTCTGTTCCAGTCACGCGCGCTCCAACGGCAAAAACCCGGACGGAGCCGGGTGCGGGCCTCATATAGAGAGACTGACCTGCAATGTCATGGACTTCGCGTCATCAGGGCCGGACTTGTTTTCCGGCCATCCACGACGTCGACCCAGCCCAAAGAAAGACGTGGATGCCCGGCACAAGGCCGGGCATGACGACGGATGGCGACGCAAGCCATCGCCGAATTGCGTACAGTGAGCCTATGCGCCCCCTCGTTTTGAGCCCCCTTTTCGCGACGCTGACCAGCCTGCCCGGCATCGGACCGAAGCTGGACAAGCTCTATGCCCGTCTGCTGGGACGCGAGGCGCCGCGGGTCATCGACCTCCTGTTGCATCTGCCGGCCGGCGTCATCGACCGGCGGGCGCGGCCGAAGCTGAACGACGTGCAGGCCGGCCAGGTCGTCACCGTCGCCGTCACGGTCGAGGAACACCGTGGCCCGCCGCCGAACCGGTCACGGGCGCCCTATCGCGTGCTGGTCAGCGACGACACCGGTACGCTGACGCTGACGTTCTTTCACGCCCGCAAGGATTTCATCGAGAAACTGCTGCCGATCGGCGAAACGCGCTACGTCTCCGGCACGGCCGAGTTCTACGACGGCATGTTGCAGATGGTGCATCCCGACCGCGTGGTCGATGAGAAGGGCTTCGCCGACCTGCCACTGGTTGAACCGGTCTATCCGCTCACCGAAGGTCTGGCGCTCGGCAATGTCCGCCGCGCCATGGACAGCGCGCTGGCGCGCCTGCCCGCACTGCCGGAATGGCAGGACGACGCCTGGATGTCGCGCGAGCGATTTCCAGCGTTCACCGATGCCCTGGTGCAGTTGCACCGCCCGGTCGCGCCGCACGACATCGACCCGGCCAGTCTGGCCTGGACCCGGCTGGCCTATGACGAACTGCTGGCCGGCCAGTTGGCGCTGGCGCTGGTGCGCGCCCACATGCGCCGCCAGTCCGGCCGCGGCACCGCCAGCGAAGGCCTGCTGCGCGCCCGCGTGCTCAAGGCGCTACCTTATACGTTGACGCATTCGCAACAGAAGGCGGTCGACGAGATCGTCAACGACCTCGCTTTGCCGCAGCGCATGCTGCGGCTGCTGCAGGGCGATGTCGGCTCGGGCAAGACCGTGGTGGCGCTGGCCGCGGCCGCCAGCGTGATCGAGGCCGGACGGCAGGCGGCCATGATGGCGCCGACCGAAATCCTCGCCCGCCAGCACCACAAGACCATCGCGCCGCTGGCCGAAGCCGCCGGCATCCGCGTCGCCATCCTGACCGGCCGCGAGCGCGGCGGCGAGCGCAAGGCCATCCTCGACCGCTTGACGCTCGGCGACATCGACCTGTTGATCGGCACCCATGCGCTGTTTCAGGACGATGTCGCCTTTCACGATCTGGCGCTGGCGGTGGTCGACGAACAGCACCGCTTCGGCGTGCACCAGCGGCTGGCGCTGACGCAGAAGGGCGAGGCCGTCGACGTGCTGGTGCTGACCGCGACGCCGATCCCGCGCACACTGGTGCTGACCTATTTCGGTGACATGGACGTCTCGGAATTGCGCGAGAAGCCGGCCGGACGCCAGCCGATCGACACCCGCACCATCCCGTTGTCGCGCATCGACGACGTTGAGGACGCGGTCGGCCGCGCCATCGCTGCCGGCCAGCGCGCCTATTGGGTGTGCCCGCTGGTCGAGGAGTCCGAGAAGATCGACCTCGCTGCGGCGCAGGAGCGCCATGCCGAACTGAAAAAGCGTTTTGGCGCCAAGGCCGATCTGGTGCACGGCCAGATGAAGGGCGCCGAGAAGGATGCCGCCATGGCGCGGTTCTCGTCCGGCCAATCGCAGCTGCTGGTCGCCACCACCGTGATCGAGGTCGGCGTCGACGTGCCGGAAGCCACCATCATGGTCATCGAACACGCCGAGCGTTTCGGGCTGGCGCAACTGCACCAGTTGCGCGGCCGCATCGGCCGCGGCACCGGCGCTTCGACCTGTCTGCTGTTGTACAAGGCGCCGCTCGGCGAGACCGCCAAGGCGCGGCTCGCCATCCTGCGCGAGACCGAAGACGGCTTCCGCATTGCCGAGGAAGACCTCAAGCTGCGCGGCGAAGGCGACGTGCTCGGCACCCGCCAGAGCGGCCTGCCCGGCTTCCACGTCGCCCGTGTCGAGGCGCACGGCAAATATCTCGGCGCGGCGCGGGACGATGCGGCGCTGGTGCTCGCGCGCGACCCGTCATTGCAGACGCCACGCGGCGAGGCGCTGCGTCATCTGCTCTATTTGTTCGGCAAGGACGAGGCGATCAAGCTGATCCGTGCCGGATAGCTATTCCGCGGCGGTGGCGGGCGACTTCACCGCCTGCTGCGCCAATTGCGCGGCGCGGGCATTGGCCGCCATCGAGGCCAGCCGCTTCTGCGGATCGTTGTTCGGCTGCACCATGCCGGCCGAGATCAGCAGCGTCATCGCGTTCTCGACGGAGATGTCGAGCACCACCAGATTCTTGCGCGGCACGAAGAAGAAAAAACCGGTGGTCGGATTGGGTGTGCACGGCAGAAACACCGAGACATGCTCGCCCTGCGGCAGCCGTTCGGCGAGGTCCGGGTTCGGCGGTTGCGACACGAATACCAGCGACCACATCGCCGGCGCCGGAAATTCCACCAGCGCCACCTGGCGGAAGCTCGAACCGGTCTTCGAGAACAGCGTCTCGAAGATCTGCTTCATGGTCTTGTAGATCGGCCGCACGATCGGCATGCGGCTGAGCACGCCCTCACCCAGTTCGACCAGCGTCCGCCCTACCAGATTGGCGGTCAGAAAGCCGAGCAGGGTCAGCGCCACGACGGCGATAATCAGTCCGGTGCCCGGGACCGGCCACGGCAGGTACGTTTCCGGCAGATAATGCGGCGGCAGAAACGGCCGGACCAGATCGTCGACCCAGTTGACGAAGGACCAGATCAGCCAAGCCGTGATCGCCAGCGGGCCGGCGACCACGAGACCGGTCAGGAAATAATTGCGGATACGCCCGGCGATGCTGGTCTGCGACGCCACCGCGACTTCGGCCACATCGGCGGCCAGGGCTTCGCCGGGTTTCTTGTCGTCGGTCTCGCTCATGGGTCCGATCCTACTCCACCGTGACCGATTTCGCGAGGTTGCGCGGCTGATCCACGTCGGTGCCGATGGCGGCGGCGGTATGATAGGCGATCAACTGCACCGGGATGGCATAGACCAAAGGCGTGACCGTCGAGGCCATGTCCGGCAGCGTCAGGGTCACGGTCGAAGCAATGGTCGCCTCGGCGGCGCCCTTCGGGTCGGTGACCAGGATAATGCGGCCGCCACGGGCCGCCACTTCCTGCATGTTCGACACCGTCTTTTCGAACACCCGGTCATAAGGCGCAATGACGATCACCGGCATGGTCTCGTCGATCAGCGCGATCGGACCGTGCTTCAGCTCGCCGGCGGCATACCCTTCGGCGTGGATGTAGGAAATTTCCTTCAGCTTCAGCGCGCCTTCCAGCGCCAGCGGATAGCTGGTGCCGCGGCCGAGATAGAGCACGTCGCCCACCTTGGCGAGGTCGAGTGCCAGTTGCTCGATTTCCGGCTCCAGCGTCAGCGCCTGTGCCATCAGTCGTGGCACCTCGATCAGCGCATGGACCAGCTTCTGCTCGTCTTCTTCCGACAAGTGGCCGCGGGCGCGGCCGGCGGCCAGCGCCAGGCAGGCCAGTACCGCAAGCTGACAGGTAAAGGCCTTGGTCGAGGCAACGCCGATTTCCGGACCCGCCAGCGTCGGCATCACCACGTCGCTTTCGCGGGCGATGGTCGAGGTCACGACATTCACGACCGACAGAATGTGCTGCTTGTGCTCGCGCGCGTAACGCAGCGTCGCCAGCGTGTCGGCGGTCTCGCCGGACTGCGAGATGAAAATGGCGAGGTCGCCTGCTTCAAGCGGCGCGCCGCGATAGCGGAATTCCGACGCGATATCGATTTCCACCGGCAGTTTGGCGAAACGCTCGAACCAGTATTTTGCCACCAGCCCGGCATAGAACGCCGTGCCGCAGGCCGAAATCGACAGCCGCTTGATCTTCGACCAGTCGAACGGCAGTTCGCCCGGCAGCGCTACCTTCTCCTGGATCATGTCGATGTAGTGCGCCAGCGTATGGCCGACCACTTCCGGCTGTTCATGGATTTCCTTGGCCATGAAATGCTTGTGGTTGCCCTTGTCGACCATATGCGCGGTGGCGCTCGACTTCACCACCGGGCGCTCGACCGGGCGGTCCTGCTCGTCGAAAATCTGGACGCTCGAGCGCGTCAGCACCGCCCAGTCGCCGTCGTCGAGATAACTGATGGTGTCGGTGAAGGGCGCCAGCGCAATGGCGTCCGAGCCGAAATACATTTCGCCTTTGCCGGCGGTGCCCTGGCCGTAGCCGATGGCGAGCGGCGAGCCCTTGCGGGCGCCGATCATCAGGTTGTCCTCGCCGGCGAACAGGAAAGCGAGTGCGAAGGCGCCACGCAATTGCTTGAGGGTGGCCGCCACCGCATCGACCGGCGATTTGCCATGGGCCATCTCGCGCGTGACGAGATGCGCCACCACCTCGGTATCGGTCTCGCTGAAGAACCTGGCGCCGCCCGCGACCAGGGACTCGCGCAGTTCGCGGAAATTCTCGATGATGCCGTTGTGGACGACCGCGACCTTCGCCGTCGCATGCGGATGCGCGTTGCTTTCGGTCGGCCGGCCATGCGTCGCCCAGCGGGTGTGACCGATGCCGACATTGCCCGGCAGCGGCTCGGCGTCGAGCCGCTTCTCCAGCGCCACAAGCTTGCCCTCGGCGCGGCGGCGATCGAGCCGCCCATGATCCAGCGTGGCGATGCCGGCCGAGTCATAGCCGCGGTATTCGAGGCGCCGCAGCGCATCGACCAGCGCGCCGGCGACCGGCCTGTTTCCGAGAATTCCAACGATCCCGCACATCCGCCAAGCCGATCCCTAAAGTTCCAGATGACGATTAGCGGAAAGCACTAACCGGATGAAATCACGACGCATTACACGTTGTGTCAGCGCCGAACCTGGCGCCAAGGCGTGCCGACGCGGCCGTCTATACACGCTCAGCGTGACTTTTTGGTTTTCTTCTTCGCGGCGGTTTTGCCGGCTTTGGCCGCCGGCTTTTTTCCGGCGGTCTTGCTGAGCGCCTTGAATTCCCGCAGCCGCTTCGCCCAGCCTTCCTTTGTCATCTGCTGACCGCGCGCCACTGCGAGGGCGTCGGCCGGCACATCCTTGCTGATCACGGAGCCCGAACCGACATAGGCGCCGTCGCCGATTCTCACCGGTGCCACCAGCGACGAATTGGAGCCGATGAAGGCGCGCTTGCCGATATCCGTGCGGTGCTTGTCGACGCCATCGTAATTGCAGGTGATGGTGCCGGCGCCGATATTGGCGCCCTCGCCGACCCGCGCGTCGCCGATATAGGCCAGATGATTGGCCTTGGCGCCCGCCTCGATGGTCGAGGCCTTCACCTCAACAAAATTACCGATGTGAACATCCGGCCCGAGATCGGCGCCGGGGCGCAGACGGGCGTAAGGGCCGACCCTGGCGCCCGTGCCGACACGCGCGCCCTCGATATGCGAGAACGAGCGGATCGTCACGCCATCGCCGACGGTGACGCCGGGCCCGAAGACGACGTTGGGCTCGATGACGACGTCGGAACCGAACGTCGTGTCGGCGGACAGAAACACCGTCTCCGGCGCGATCAACGTGACGCCGGCTTCCATCGCGGCGGCGCGCAGGCGCGCCTGCAGGACCGCCTCGGTTTCCGCGAGCTGTGCCTTGGTATTGATGCCGCGCACATCATCCTCCGCCGTTTCGATCGCCACCGCCTTCAAGCCCATGTCGCGGGCAATGGCAACGGCGTCGGTCAGATAGTATTCGCCCTTGGCATTGGCGTTGCCGATGCGCTCCAGGATGGCGAGCGCATGCTTGCCGGCCAGCGCCATCAGCCCGCCGTTGCAAAAATCGATGCGGCGCTCATCGTCGCTCGCGTCGCGCTCTTCGCGGATGGCGATCAGGTCGCTGCCCTGCATGACCAGCCGGCCATAGCCATGCGGGTCGGCGGCCTTAAAGCCGAGCACGGCCACCGCTGCGCCATCGGCCAGCGCCGCACGCAAGGCGCGCAGCGTCTCGGCCGTCACCAGCGGCGTGTCGCCAAACATCACCAGCACGTCATCCGCGCCTGCCGCCAGCGCCTCGCGCGCCGCCAGCACCGCATGCGCCGTGCCGCGCCGCTCACGTTGTTCGAAAATCTGCGCCTGCGGCGCGATCGCCTGCGCCGCCTTCCTCACCGCGTCATGGCCAGGCCCGACGACCACGGCGATCTCGGCGCCGCCGGCGTCAACCGCCGTGGTCAGAACATGCGCTAGCAGACTCCGGCCGCCGACCGCGTGCAACACCTTGGGCAGCGTTGAGCGCATGCGGGTGCCTTCGCCGGCGGCAAGCACGATGGCCAAGCAGGTTCGTCGATCCATGCGAAAAAAGGCTCACGCTGAGAGGGAAAATGCCCGGATGCCTATAGCGCACCAGCGGCAATGACGCGACGCGCCACGCGAAGAAAGCAAGCTCTGCCGGATTCTGCTAATGTTTTCAACGACGTGATTCGCGGCTGGGGACAATTGATGGCGAACGAGATGGAGCCCGCCGAACCTGATTTGCGGAATATCCGCAAGCATCTGCGCCAGGGGACATCGGCGCGGGGGGCGCTGGGCTGGGGCGGGCTGGCATTGCTGGCGCTGAGTGCGCTGGTGCTGACCAGCCAGACGCAGGTCGGCAGCGAACGGCTGCAGCAGGCGCTGGGATCCATTGCCAACGAACCCGCCGCTGTCGCGATCAAAACTCCCGAACCGGTGCGGACGGTTACGGCACCCGCGCCGGAGAAGGATGCCGAGACCCACCGGCTGGAAGCGCAGGTGCGCGCGCTGGAAGCCGACCGCGACCGCCTGACGGCGCGCCTTGCGACGCTCGAGCGCAATCTCGAAGACATGACCGGCTCGATCAGGGCCCAGGCCGAGCGGGTGGCGACGGTTGCGCCGGTCTCCCCAATGCCTGTGCCCAGCGCGCCGCAGACGAGTGCGCCGCAAGTCACCGCGCCGCAAGTCAGCGCGCCGCCACTCACCGTGCCCGAGACGCCGCCGTCGGCGGATGTACCGTCGCCAGGCATGCCGGCGCAGGCGGCAAAGCCCATCGCCGAACCCGTCCCCCTTCCCCCCGTCCGTGTCGCCGTGGCGCGCCCCGCCGCCGAACCGCCGCCGGCGCGGGCCGAGTACGGCATCGATCTCGGCGGCGCGCCCAATGCCGATGCATTGCGCGCCCGCTGGGCGGCCGTGAAAGCCAATTTCGGTCCGCTGCTAAGCGGCCTGCATCCCGTCGCGGTGCGCGACCGGCGGCCGGGCAGCACCGAACTTCGTCTGGTCGTCGGGCCCTTGCCCAATGCCACCGCCGCCCGCGACCTCTGCACGCGCATCGGCGACCAGGCGGTCTGCCGCACCGGCCGCTATGACGGCGAGGCCTTTGTTCCCCGTTAAGGGCCGCTGAGTTGTGGTGACGGTCCGGGACCGGCATAATCCGGTTCATGAAACTGTTCTTGCCCAGCGCGCGCGCTACCAACGCCTTGCTCATCATCGGCTTTAGCGCTCTCGGCTATGCGCTCTATATCCGCTACCTCGGTATCGAGCAGTCGGCCGTTGGACTGGCGTGCGCCGCCGGCCTCGACACCTGGCTCTGCGCCTCGCGCCGGATCGTCACCGCGATGTTCCAGAATTCGGTGTTCGGCGGCGGCGCGCTGCTGGTTGCCGCGGTGAATCTGCTGCGCCCGTCGCTGGTCGGATTTGCCGTGGCGCTCGCGTTGGCCTGCCTGGGCCTCGTCCTCTACAACATCGTGCTGTCGTCGCTGGCGATCGGGCTGCTGCTGCTCAGCTTCGCGCGTCGCGCACCTGAGCCAGAGTAAACGCCAGCGCCAGCAGCCCTGCGCAGACCCACAGCGACTGCCAGTTGGCCAACGTCTCGTTGAGCACGATATAGGGCACGGTCAACGCCAGCAGCGCGGCGCCGCCGAATTCGGCCGCGCCGCGCTCGCCGGTCGGCCGCGGCATGATCAGCGTGTGCAACACAAACGGCACGACCGCCGCGGTCAGCGGCGCGAACGGGAAATCGCGGTAGCGCGGGTCGAAGACCAGGCTGAGCGCCACCACCAGCGCCAGCAGCACCGTCACCATCATGACGCCGCCGACCAGCACGGCCAGCGGATCGCGGGTCCGTTCAGGGGCCGGCCCGAGCAGGCGCGAGAACCGCGGCAGCGGCAGGCCGCGCATGACGGCGGCGCTCACCGCCAGCGGCGCCAGCACCGCCACGGCCAGAAACGCCAGCGACCGCAGCCAGCCGCCCAAGCCAAGGCTTTCAACCGGCAGGCGCGCGACCGTCATGCCCAGCATGAGCCCGCCGGCCAGCGCGCTGCCGGTCACGGCCAGCCACACCGCCCGCGGTGCGTCCCGTTGTCTTCCAGCGCGGAACGCCGCGCCGAATACCAGCACGGCAAAGGCGATGCCGCCGGCGGCCTGCCACAGCCAAAACGGATGATTGGAGACCGCCTCGCCCCAGCCGAACTTGGCGGAGCGATCATCCTCGAACAGCCCCCAGTGACCGCCGACGGTGCCTTCCAGAGCCCGCTTCCACGGCTGGTCGAAGGCTTCGATCACGTTGACCTTGGCGCCGTCGCGCTTGGCCAGTGCCAGCACGTCCTGGATCACTTGCGCCTGATTGGCCGGCGACGGCAGCGCGCCTTCGCGCATCCGGCCGGCGCTGGGCCAGCCGACCTCGCCGATGATGACCTCCTTGCCGGCAAAGGCGGCGACCATCTCCCGGCGGATCTGATCGACGTGCGGCGCAGCGTGTTTGGCGGCGATCGGGAAGTCCTCCCAATACGGGAGAATATGGATGGTGATGAAGTCAGCCGCGGCCGCCACGTCCCGGTTGCGCAGCCAGAATTCCCACACGTCGGCGTAAGTCACCGGCACCTTCACCCTCGCTTTCACAGCGCGAATGTTGGCCGCAAGATCGGTGGCCGTCATCTCGCCCCGCAACAGGACTTCGTTGCCGACGACGACCGCGCGGATCGTGTCCGGATAGCGGTTGGCCAGCGCCACGGCGGTCTCGATTTCCACCTTGTTGCGGACGGCATTGGTCGAAAGCCACAGTCCTTGCAGGACCTTGAGGCCGAGCTTGGCGGCAATCGGCGCCACCTGGTCGAGGCCTTGATCGACGGCGTAAATGCGCACGCAATCCGTCAGCGCTGCCAGCCGGGTGAGGTCCTCCTCGATCTGCGCGGCTGGAATGCGGAGCGACGGGTTGAACGGCGTCTGCCGGCCGCGGAATGGCGCATAGGAGACGCACCACAGCTTTTCGCCGGCACCGAGCGGGGCATTCGGCATGGCGATCGGCTGGCCGAGCCACGCCCAGATTCCGGCAATGATCGCGGCCGATGCAGCCAGACAGGCAATTCCAAAACGCATCGGGACGATCCAAACCGGCAGGATTGAGACGGCAGGATCGCATATAGCGCGGAAGCGCCGCTGCCAAGCCAGCCCGATGGGTTGCAACGAACCGTCTTAAGCAAGACTCGCTGGGACGCTGGACAAACCATTGTCGCAAAGGGCACATTTTCCGCGCTCAGTCATCGTCCGTTCACCTTCAATAGTTCATGTCATTGTCGGTACGTCAGTTGACCGGGTGCCGCGACAATCGGCGGAAGTGCCGCATTAGTGTCCCATTCGGGCTTCACTGAGGGTGCGCTACCGGGTGGAAAACTCAATCAACATCGGCGGGACAATGGCGGTTTCTATTTCGTTGCGTCAGTTTGCGGTCATGGCCTGCATGGCGGGATTTACGTTCGCGGCCAGCGCCGCCTGGGCCCAGAGCGGCAATGGCAAGCCGCCCGAGGCCCCCCAGAAGACTCCGGCCGAAGTGGCCAAGGAAAGCCAGCGTAAAGTCGACGAAATCGCCGAGGCGGCGACAGCCTTGCCGGGCGCTGCGGGCCAGCCGGAGTGCGTCTGGCTCGGCCGCCGCGTCGTCGGCCTGCTGTGGCGCGACGATCTCGATACCGCCTTCCGCCACCTCGACCTCTACGACCGCTTCGCCTGCCCGAGCGCCCACGTCCAGGCCACCTTCCGCTGCCTCGTCCGGCAGGGCAATTTCGACCCGAAAGCCCAGGAAACGCTGAACGGACGCGTGCACGCCTGCTGGCTCAATCCGGCGCTGGTCCCGGCGCCGCAAACCGAGGCCCAGCCTGCCCCGGCTGCGCCGGCGGCCGGACCCCCTGCGCGCTAGTCATGTTTTTCCCGCTGAGAATTTTTATCGAACCGCCCGCAAAATACTTCTCGGCGCCATGCAGCCGCCAAGGAATTGCCATGAGCGGGAACTACTTGAAAGTCAGCCTGACGCCGAGCTATGCTGCACCACAGCGGACCAATCTTCAGTGAGCCCAGGGGACGGGTTCAACGGTCTGCCACTCTGCCCCATTTGGTAGTGAGTCTATGCGCACCGTTGCTGCCGTAATCGCCTTTGTGGCGTGCGTGCAAGCCGGGTTGTGGGCGTTAACACGTGAAAGCGTGGACGCTCCCGACTTCTACGGACAACTTGCCAGCGTTTCCTACGCCCCGTTCGAGGGCTCGGCCCATCCGGATTCAGGTACCCGCGCCCGCGCGGCTCAAATCCGCGCCGACCTGAAGCAGCTGACGCCGCTGACCAAGGCGATCCGCACCTATTCGTCGACCGGCGGCGTCGAGCTCGTTCCCGGCATCGCCGCCGAATTCGGCCTGCGCACCACCATCGGCGCCTGGATCGACAAGGACAAGAACCGCAACGAGCGCGAAATGCGCGCGGTCATCGATCTCGCCAAGCGGCACAGCAACGTCAACGGCATTATTGTCGGTAACGAGACGATCTTCCGCGACGAGCAGAAGCCGGAAGACCTGATCCAGATGATCCAGCGCGTCAAGCGCTCGACCCACGTCCCGGTGACGACCGGTGAAATCTGGCACGTCTGGATTGAGCATCCTGAACTGGTTTCGGCGGTCGATTATATCGCCGCGCATATCCTGCCGTACTGGGAAGGCTTCTCCGAGGCGCAGGCGGTCGATCAGGCCATCATCATCTACGAGAAATTGCGCAGCACCTACCCGGGCAAGCGCATTGTCGTCGCTGAATTCGGCTGGCCGAGCGCCGGCTATAATTTCAAGAACGCCAATCCCGGCCGCACCCATCAGGCCGCGGTGTTGCGCGAGTTCGTCACCCGCGCCGACGCCTTCGGCATCGACTACAACATCGTCGAAGCGATCGATCAGCCTTGGAAGATCTTCGAAGGCGGCGTCGGTCCCTACTGGGGCTTCCTCAACAACGACCGCCAGGAGAAGTTCAGCTGGACCGGGCCGATCACCGATCCCGATCATTGGCGCATTGCCGGCATTGCGCTGCTCGTCAGCGTCCTGATGTCATTGCCCTTGCTGGCGATGAGCGGCGTCACGGCCGGTCAGGCGCTGATGCTGGCCGCCGCCGCCAATGTGGTCGGCGCATGGTTCGCCGCGCTGTTCGCTTATTGGTACGGCCACTACTTCGTACCCGGCGCCGCTTTTGCGCTCGGCCTCGGCACAGTGCTGCTGATCCCGCTGATCATCATTGCCATGGCGCGGATCGACGAGATTGCAGCCATCGCCTTCGGCCGCAAGCCGAGCCGGCTTGTCAACGCGGCGCCCCTGGTTCCTGAGCTTGCCGACGACCGGGCGCCGAAAGTCTCGATCCACATCCCGGCCTATCGCGAACCGCCGGAGATGCTCAAGCAGACGCTCGATGCGGTGGCGCGCCTCGACTATCCGAACTTCGAATGCATCGTCATCATCAACAACACGCCCGATCCGGCGTTGTGGGTGCCGATCGAAGAGCATTGCCGCGTCCTCGGCGAGCGCTTCAAGTTCCTGTTCGCCGACAATCTGCAGGGCTTCAAGGCCGGCGCACTGCGCCTGGCGATGACGCATACCGCGACCGATGCCGAAGTGATCGGCATTCTGGACGCAGATTACGTCGTTACGCCGGACTGGCTGAAGGATCTGGTACCGCAATTCCGCGATCCCACCGTCGGCCTGGTGCAGGCGCCACAGGATCACCGTGATGGCGGCCGCAGCGTCATGCATCACGCCATGAACGGCGAATATGCCGGGTTCTTCGACATCGGCATGGTGCAGAGGAACGAGGCCAACGCGATCATCGTGCATGGCACCATGTGTCTGGTGCGCCGTTCGGCGCTGGATGCCGTCGGTGGCTGGTCGAGCGACACCATCTGCGAAGATACCGATCTCGGCCTGACATTGCTCGAACTCGGCTGGCAGGCGCATTACACCAACCGGCGCTACGGGCACGGCCTGCTGCCGGACAGCTTCGAGGCCTACAAGAAGCAGCGTCATCGCTGGGCCTATGGCGGATTCCAGATCCTGAAGAAGCACTGGCGCCGTTTCCTGCCGGGCAACAGCCGCCTGACCCGCGACCAGAAGCGCGAGTTTGCGTTCGGATGGCTCAACTGGCTCGGCGCGGAAAGCCTCGGCGTGGTCGTCGCCATGCTCAATATCATCTGGGTGCCGGTGATCGCCTTCCTGGACATCGCCGTGCCGGACCGCATCCTGACGATCCCGATCCTCGCCAGCTTCGCCGTATCGGTCGCGCATTTCGTCACGCTCTATCGGCTGCGCGTGCGCACCGAGAAAGGCCAGATGCTCGGCGCCGTGTTTGCCGCGATGTCGGTGCAGTGGACGGTGGCGCGCGCGGTCGGCTTCGGCATCGTCAAGGACCACCTGCCCTTCGTGCGCACCGCCAAAGGCGGTTCGCGCCGCAGCAGCGATTTCCATGCCTTCTGGGAAGCGGTCATTGCCTCGCTGCTGATCCTCGGCGCCGTTATCCTGGTCGCGACCAACGTCAAGGAAGTGCGCGAGATCAACATCTTTGCGGTGGTGCTTCTGGTGCAGGCGCTGCCGTTCATCGCCGCCGTCGGGCTGGCGGTGATGGAGCGCACGCGCCTCAACGAGTTCGCCACCTGGCAGGCCGCCGATGCGCGGCTGGGCGAACTGTTCAGCTTCCGCCGCCGCGCCGCCGCCATTACCGTCGAGGCGGTGACCCCGGCGCCGGTGCAGAAGCAGCCGGAAATGGTTCAGTAGAGATTGCAACACGTCATGCGCGGGTCAGCCGCGCATGACGTCGGGCCTCAGGCAGCCAGCGACTTCTCCACCAGCTTGACCCAGTACGACGTGCCGAACGGGATCACGTCGTCGTCGAAATTGTAGGCCGGATGGTGCAGCCCGGCGCTGTCGCCGTTGCCGATCCAGATGAATGCACCGGGCCGCTCGTTCAGCATGTAGGCGAAGTCTTCCGCCCCCATCATCGGCGGCAGATCGGTGTCGACGCGCTCCGTCCCCGCCACCTCTTGCGCCACCGACGCCGCAAAAGCGGTCTCGCGGGCGTGATTGGACAGCACCGGATAGCCGCGCCAGTAGTTGACCTTTGCCGTCGCGCCATGCGCCATCGCGGTGCCTTCGGCCACTTCGCGCAACCGCTTCTCCAAAAGGTCACGCACCTCCGGGTCGAACGAGCGCGAGGTGCCGCCGAGCTGCACCGTCTGCGGCAATACGTTGAACGCATTGCCGGCCTGGAACATGCAGACCGAAATCACCGCCGATTTCAGCGGATCGACCGTCCGCGAGACGATCGATTGCAGGTTGGTGATGATCTGCGCGCCGGTGAGCACGGTATCGATCGCCAGATGGGGCCGCGCCGCGTGGCCGCCTTTGCCTTCGATGTCGATGGTGAATGAGTCGGTTGCCGCCATGACCGGACCGGGCCGGATGCCGAACGAGCCGACCGGCATTCCGGGATAATTGTGCATGCCGTAGAACTCCTCGATGCCGAAGCGCTTGACCATGCCGTCCTCGAGCATGGCCCTGGCGCCGGCGCCGCCCTCCTCGGCCGGCTGAAACACCACGACGGCGGTGCCACCGAAATTGCGCGTCTCGGCAAGATAGCGCGCGGCGCCCAGCAGCATGGCGGTGTGGCCGTCATGACCGCAGGCGTGCATTTTGCCCGGGACCGTCGACGCGTACGGCAGGCCGGTGGCCTCCTCGATCGGCAGCGCGTCCATGTCGGCGCGCAAAGCGATTGTCTTGCCGCCGGTTCCCTTGCGGCCCCTGATGACGCCGACAACACCGGTGCGGCCGATGCCGGTGACCACCTCGTCGCAGCCGAACGCCCTGAGTTTCTCCGCAACCGACGCAGCCGTCCGGTGCACGTCGTACTGGAGTTCCGGATGGGCATGCAGGTCGCGCCGCCAGGCAGTGATGTCCGGGTGCAGGTCGGCGATACGGTTGACGATCGGCATGAAGCTGGCTCCTGGCGCAATTCTCCGGCGCAAGCCTGCAGTCTAGCAAATCGCGGCGGCCAGGAGCGAGATCAAGATGCGGGCCGATCGACGCGGAAACACGCGTTGAGCCTGGAGACGGGCCGAATCCGGCGCCGCGTGGCTATTGACCGGGCCAGCCGGCACCCCTACACCGACCCGGCGCGACCGAGCCAGACCTCATATCTGGCCGCAACGGAGCGCTTGGTGACGGGCGCGTAGCTCAGCTGGTAGAGCACACGACTTTTAATCGCGAGGTCCTGGGTTCGAGTCCCAGCGCGCTCACCATCCCCAATATTTCTCAATGTTTTTCAGAGGGTTAGTAGCCCCCTTTTGTCAAACGCGATCAAGTTTGACAACGTGGGTTCACGTTTTGGCGCTCTGGAACTTGCCGATACTTGCCATCGCGGACCTTGCTAACTTCACTTGGTCAGCGGCACGCACGTACTTTTCTGCCTCTCCGAGGCTCTTATGGCCGCTAACGGCCATAATCTCATTTGCCGAGCATCCCGCTTCCGCAAGGCGTCGGCAGGCTGCCTTCCGCAACCCGTGCGCAGATAAACCACGCGGTAGCTCAGCCTCCTCGCACCATTCCCGGAAGAGATTACCGAACCCAGCCGCGACGAAGGGCTTACCGAAGCTCGTCACCAAGAACGTCAAATGCTCGCTCGCGGTCGAATCTAGGATATGCCGCAATTCAGGGTGAATCGGGATTTGCAGGGCGGTGCCTGTTTTGTTTTGCCTCACGGCGATAAGACCGTCACGGATATGCTGGCGCCCCATACGAATAACGTCGCCCCGCCTCTGAGCGGTATAGAGCAACAGGGAAAATGCGAGCCGCGCCCTGCTTCCGATTTCGTGCCGTGCTTCGAAAGTCGCGATGTGATCTTCGGTCCAAGTCTGAAAACCGTCGCCTTTGATCTTGGGGACGGCAACACCGGTCACCGGGTTGTCGGTTCGCAGCCCTTTAGCCACGGCGAACTTCATCAACGATTGAAGTGTCTTTTTGAAGTTCCGCGCCGCAGAAGGTGTTGCGGCTTTTGCAGCGACCATATCCGAGATGTGGCGGTGTTGGAGGTTCGCAACCGTCTTATCGCCGTGAGCCGCTCGAAAGCGTTCGAGAATGTTCCGCCGAGTGCGTTGCGTCTCAGGGGACCAGCCCTGAAATTCGGTTGAGGCATAAAACGCGATAAGCAACGCGCTGACTGTCCCGGCCTTTGTCTTCGCCGTTCCCACTTCAAGTCGCGCGCCATTTAGTGCTGCTTCGTATGCAGCCATAAACTCAGGCGACCACGGCATGCCCGGCAGAGCAACTTTCTTGAAGCCCGGCTTACGGAAGTAGTGGCGGGACTTTTCGAACCGATCAACGAAGGACTGCACATACTTCGGGGGACGCTTCATTAAGTGGTGCTGTCCCATTCGTTGTCACTCGCCCTCGCCGAACCGTCTCCCGGCCCTGAAACTGTAATGATTCTGATCCTGCCATTCGTGTCAATTTCTACTATGGCCCCAAACATACCAGCCGCCGCCACGGCCTTGAGGGCGGCCGTTACGTCGCGCTGCTTGAAGGTGCAATTTCCTCTGGCCATAGGAGAGACATAGCGAGCTGCGAACGATTTATTCCTATTTTTTTACGAGAAGTAAAAAGTCCTCACACGCAAAAATTGCCGATAACGAAGTCTCCCGAAGTATCGCACATTCGCGGGCATCACGGAGGGCTTTAGGCAATACATATATTATTTCAATATGTTATCTAACCTTTCTCGCTTCGTAGCGAGCACTCCACTCGCTGTCCACAATCTGATCAGCGTTTATGAGCGGTTAGGCTTGAACCCGAGCGCCGAATCCCATAATTTGACAATGAGGGCCGGTGACATGTCCAAAAAAGTCCAAGAAATGGTGGCTGAAATCGCTAGTGACCTTGGGTCACCGCGAGTCGTGCAGGCGATCGACACTGCCATTGCAGCCTTAATTGACCTTCGCAAAGTAGCGATAAGCCTTCATGGCGAGGGCAGCCTAGCCTCGGCTCCTACTCCGGCGGTCGAGCGGTTGGCCACGGAGGTAGTCCCGGCCCAGAGCCAGCAGTCGTTAAGTAAGAGCAACGGATTTGATGGGACTATAAACGGCCTCGTCGCCCGTTATTGCGCACACAAATCCTACCTCGAACTTCGGTTTCGTACGCGCGGTCACTACGAAACGCTGATGAAATTCATCAAACAGACCTGCGGTGACAGGAAAGTCTCTGACTTCAAGAAGAGGGATATTGAGCTTCTGCATTCCGGCTGGGTGAAGGAGCGCAAGGAAACGATGGGCCATGCGCTCATCGTAATGTTTCGCACGTTGATTTATTTTGGAGCTTCGACCCTCAACGACGACGCGTGCGAACGGCTATCGGTCGTGCTGCACAGGATGCGCTTCCCGATGGTGAAGACATTCGTTGAGAAACTTACCGTTGAACACGTGGTCGCCGTTCGCGAACAAGCCCGGAAAATGGATCGGGATTCGATCGCGCTTGCCCAAGCCCTTCAATTCGACTGCAATCTTAGGCAAAAAGACGTTATCGGAGAATGGGTGCCGATAGATGAGCCTGGAGAATCAGACCTTCATTATGCGGGCAATAAATGGCTGCGCGGTATTCGCTGGGAAGAAATAGACGATCACCTAATCCTGAGGCACCCCTCTAGTCGCGATAGTACTGGCACAAAAGAGATCATTGTCGACCTGAAGCAAGCCCCCATGGTCATGGAGGAGTTGCAACGATTGTTCGGGGACAAACGAAGCCTGATGCCGACCCGGGGGCCCGTTATCATCAACGAGCGTGATGACTGTCCATGGTACGCGCAAGAGTATCGCCGCCATTGGCGAATGATAGCCGATAAAGCCGGCGTACCACGTTCTGTAAAAAATCGGGATTCCCGTTCGTCTTCCAAGCCGGATCGCGCTGACCGGCACGAAGATGATGAGGACGATGTGGACCTAATGTTGGAGTTGCCGCCTACGAACATGGTGGCTCACTGAGAACCACAAATAAATGGAGATTCGAATGAGAACGTGAAATCCCCCGGATAGGACCCGTCCGGGGAAATCGGCGAAAGGAGAGCCGGGGTAAATGGCTTCCGACCATTCACAACCCGGCTCCCTCAGGGCCATCGAACCGGTCCGCCTGCGAAGACAGACTCGACTTGCGACCCCACGCAATCTCTAAAATCGCATTTTTGAGCGCGTTTTTCAAGGCGGACCGGAACTTCCATCAAATCATGATTAGGAATCCCGGTATGGCGCGTCGTCGTCACTGGGTGCGCCCTTACGTGCGTGTCCGCTTTAAGCGGCCTCAGCACGTTCGTGGGCACCTCCGGCCTAGGAACTAGGCCCGTTTTCCCTTTGGCTATCGTTAGCGGCCAGAGGCCTTTCAACGGTTACCGCGCGGGGGCTGCTTGTCCCCGCGCGCCTTCCCGGGCGCTCGAAGGCCGCCCTCCCCATACATTCCAGCCTCTCATTGATGCAGATTGTCAGAGGCTCAGGCCCGCCAATTTTATGACCCGCGGTTGCTTGGCCTTCGCCGTCCAATGGCCGCCCCGGTCGTCACGCACTATAGCAACATACCCATGCTTCGTATGCTCACCAGCTATAATCCGGATGTCGCCAATCGCTATCTTACGCAGATTTGTTAGGCTCGCCTCCAACCTATCCAGCCCCCGAACACTGCACTCCGTAGGCCCGCAAATTCGTGCGGGTTTGTAGATCGCTACTGCCCTCTTCACCGCTGAAAGAGACTTCCTGCTTAAGCTAGTTTTCATCATCAGCCCTCCAAAGGTTTAAGACTAAGGGCCACTCACATAGAACGCGCTTCTATGGATAGCTCTAGGATTCTTGGTTTTGTAGAAATTGCCATGTTCGAAACGTGAACATGCGCCATGGCAAACCATGGCAAGTTATGGTCCAGCTTTTCTCACTCTCAGCTTAGCCCGGGACAAGCTATGGACGCGGGCCAGATATCTAAATGCTCGCTGAGCGTCACCTTGACCTGATCGTCCGTCACCTTGCCCGCAAAGGGACATGGCTCAAGCGCAGCAATTGCAAGAGCCAAGCGATTGTACGTTTCATTCTCGACATAGAAAGCCATGCTCGAATTTCCCCCGATGCGCGTCATCGCGCGGGGCATAGACTCACATTCGCAAACGCTCGGCAATGATCAACGTTCACTGACTCTGCATTTGTAATAATCGACAAGTCAGTATTGATTGATATTTTATCTCTGCCACATTCCATTAAGCGCGGGTACGAATATGGTGTTTTCGATGTCTGAATGCTACATGTGTCTCGAGCTACCTGCGGACGACGAAATGCTCGAGGTGGCGGCACCTCTCCTGTCGAAATTGCTAGACTGCAATATCCAATTTGAGATGGACCCTCGGTCGCAGCAAGTTGGCACCGCCCAAATCATCAAAATACATTTCCCTGACAAAGCAAATCTAACCAAGGCACTTTTGGTCTGCGAGGGTATCAAATGCGTGGTGATCAATGAAGAAGCATGCACAGGCCCACACCAAAATATTTAGAGGCTGAAATGACTTTTGGCGACTATGCAGAAAACCAGCCCCTTTTACGATCATGACGGCAACATCAGTCGCGTTTGAGCGTCGCGTGGAAAGAATACACCGACTGCTAGAGACAGAAGGTTCGACGATCACATGGAATGATCGAGTTCCTGATCCAGATAATCCGGCTCAGCCGAGGCAAATTGACATCAGCATTTCCCGCGACGGAAAGCTAACAATTGTAGAATGCAGGATTCACAAATCGCCCCAAGATGTGACATGGATTGAAGAGTTGTTCGGCCGCCGCGCTAGTTTACGGGCCGATGCCGTCATTGCTGTGTCAGCGTCAGGATTCACCGAAGGTGCAATCGCAAAAGCGAAGCATTTTGGGATCATCCTTAGAGACTTCAATACTCTGACGCAGGAGGAGGTTCTAAGCTGGGGTAGGCCCGCCAAGGTCCAACTTCATTCATTTAGATTTTCTCGAAACACTTTGTTGATAACACTTCCCCGCTTACCCACCTTGCCGGTTGCGATCACCGGGGAAGACGACAAGGAGATAAACTGGCGCATCATTTTCAATGAGTTACTTTTCAAGTTCGGAGATCGGCCTGAGCTCAGGCGCCCGGGAGCGGTCGCAGACGTAACGGCCGTACTCAGCAGCCCGCTCTTTGCAAACAAAATCAAAGCAAGTAGCGTCACACTCACGACGAAGATGCACCACCTCATAAGAGAAGTCTCTCTCGTGTCCGTCGTCGCCTATGCCGATCCAATCGACGACGGAGCGAGATCAGCATTGATAGGGTCATACGACCTCGCATCCTCCGAGATCGTTGAGGTCGCCGACACGGTGTCAATTGTTGCTGATCTGACCGGAATTCCACTTCCCCCGCATTCGTTGTTTTATACGATGAATTGGGATTTTGGACGGCCGGTATTGATGCGCGATATGACGTTTATTGGCGCGGCCGACGCGATGAAGTTCGATCTTAGACTTCAGTTCGACTTTCGCATCGGCTGAAGACTTATCAACAAGCGACACAAGACGCTTGTGGCATGGTCATCAATGCGCGAGCCGCCAACAAATGGCTCCAGTTGCACGATTGCGCTGTGCTTTGTTATGATTGCAGTGTTGCCAAACTGGTGGAGGCAAAATTGGCTGACAATGATGACCAATTTGCAAAAATGATAAAGGCGAACATCGAAATGGCGAACAAGCACGCTGACATCATGGATGCGATGCCTCCTGCTGAGGCGAGACAGTGGCTAAAAAATCTCATTGATGCAAACCACGTCGTCTGGGGCGTGTGGAATGATCCGGTCAAAGTGGTCGATATGTTCCCGCTGAAAGGTGATGCGCTTTTGAGGGCCTCGGCGGATGCAAGCCCGCCAATTAACTTGAAGATGACCGCGATTCTTTGCACTCCCGAACAGGGAAAGCGGGCAATGTTAGAAGCTCGACCCGACGAAAAACAATAGACCCAATCTCGTCGTCTCGCCTCGGCGGCCTATTTCGATCACGCTCTGTACAGCGCCTTCCCCCGCCGCCTCAACACCGTAGTGATCGAAACAGACCTCCCCCTAACCAGCCGCCGAACCTTGGCTTGGTTTCGAAGGCAGTAGTTGGCCCAGACGTCGGGCGTCACCATGGGCTTAACGTGACACTGAAACTGGCGCCCCAGCCCCTTCCAAGCGCCACCAGCCGCCCTCAGGGCTTCCTTCACCGCGTCTAGGTTGTTGTCGTTCGCTTCCAAGCCGCCGTGGATATGCAGCCGCCCGGTCTTCGTAACGTCCACCGCGAACCAGTACGGCACGTCAAAGCCTGCCCGTTTCAGGGTCCGGCTGATCCGGCGCTTGAAGTGGTCCGCAAAGCCCTTGGCGTTGTCATTGGCGGCTTTGATCTGAGCCGGGCCTAGATTGACCGTGAAAGCATAAGCCCGCCCTCCCTGAGCCAGCGCACGGTTCGCGAACACGACCTTCCCCAAATCCGTGGTGTGCTCCCAAGAGTGCAGGCGCTCGGGCTTTTTAACCCCTGTGGACCCTTCGCTAGGTGGCCTTGGGTGTGAGGTAGGTGCGGACTCGTCGTTAGCTGCTTTGGGGAGAGAGGGAGGGGTAAGAGGGGGTATGGAAGTAGCTACTGAAGAGCCAACTGAGCCCTCTTTCGCCAACGGCCAAGAAACCCGCGTCAAAGCGATGGCTTTACGATCTTTCACCATCGTCCGGCGACGGCGCTTTGTTACTTTTTTCGACCGTGTGATTTCTTCGGGGAAAACGGTGGGGAGAGTGCTATAATGGATCATGGCTTCGCTTGGGCACTGGCGGAGTTAGTTCTGACACCGCCTCGGGACCTTAGATGGACCCGGGGCGGTTTTCTTTTGTGCGCGGCCGGAAGAAAGCGGGCCGCGTATTCGTCCAAAGTGCAATATAGCGCTCGGCTCACGGTTCTGAGGGGCTAACTGCTCAGCCCGCCAAGAGACCGCCCGGGCGCATCTGCTGCCGGATCGACCGGGCCGCGATCTCCTCGACCTTGGTGTGAAGCGCGGCCGACATCTTCTCGACTAGATCGTTGTTCTGTTCTGGGCTGCCACCCGAACCGGCAACCGTTACGTTGAAGGTGTTGGTGTTGGTTTGAGCGAAAGACCGTTGCCCCAGAGCATGATTGGGGATGATCGAGCCGGACACGCCGGGCAGCATGATTTCAGGGCCGCGCTCCCCAACTAGGTAGGCTCGATCCGGCGATACGGGACCGCCATCGGCCCGCGCCCCTCCGAACAGGGCGCCGAATATCCCGCCGAGTAGCCCTTTACTGCCGCCGCCGGATGAGCCGTTGAGCAGAAGTTCGAAAGCGTGGTCGAATGCCTTGCTCGCCAGCCGACTAAGCATCGTCGCGAGCACAGCATTGAGGCTCTCGCCCTCCAAGACCATGCCCTTGAAGGCATCGGTTACGGCGCTGCCGAACTCCCGCGCCGCGCCTTGGATTGCTTCGAAACGGTCCTTGGCTGACTCTGCCCTTTCGGCGGCATCGCCCCATTGCCGAGATAGCTCATCGATCTTGGCTTTCACTTTCTCGTTTATCGGAATGCCAGCCTGTTGAGCGGCGTGCATAAGTTCAACCGACGCCCTCGCCCGCTCCCGCTCGGCCGTGTTTTGGCCAAGCGACGCCGTTTCTGCCGCTAGCAACTGAATCCGTTTACTGAGCCGAGCTTGTTCCGTCTCGAACGCATTCTTGCTGTCCGTACCCGTCGCAGTCGGGATGTTGGTCGCCGGGGGCAGAGGCGCGGCAGGCTTCATTCTCTCATCGCCAGCCGCCTGCCCGCGCGCAATCAACGTGCGGTCTTCGGCCTGCAAAGCAGCTATTCGCTGTTCAATGAACCGGACGCGCTCACGGTCTAATGAAAGGCCCGTCTGCGACGCGGTGTTGCGAGCGTCATCAAGGTCGCCTTCCAGCCGGATAATCTCGCGTGTTATCTCAAGTGAGCGCTCGGCAAGCTTGCTCATCGGCACTTCGCCGCCGCTCAGCTTACTCAACAGCTCCATAAACTCCTTGACTGCATCGACTACCTCTATCACCGCGGACTTGAGCTTCGTGCTTACGGTGCTGGTGATCGCTGCGAACTTGTCGTCAAGTTCCTGGCCCTTGCGGACAAGCTCATTTTGAATGACGGCTCCGGTCTTCGTCGCTTCCGCCGCGAGCCGCTCGATTTCAGCCGAGCCGCCGCGCAACAATCCGACAAGATCGGCACCGGCGGCCTCGCCGAACGCTCTTACCGCAAGCCGCAGCTGATCGGCCGGCGTCCTTGCGCCTCTCACAAGGTTCGAAAACTGCAAGAACAAGTCGTTAGTAGACCGCAGATTTCCTTGACTATCGCGGAGTGCAATTCCGTTCGCCTGCAAGACCTTTAGTAGTTCGCCACCACCGGCGGCGGCTTCTGCGACGTTCTGAGCAAAGCGTTTCATTCCACTATCGACGGCTTCGGTCGATCCGGCCGCTTGTTCCGAAGCATAACGAAGTTGCTGTAGGCGCTCCGTCGCCAAGCCCACTGCATCGGCCGTCTTACCAATTTTGGCCAAATCTGCGGCAACACTCTTGATTGTAGAAAGGCCAGCCGCAAGACTTGCACCACCTATTAGCGAACCAATGCCGAGCATGCCGCTCATACGGCTAAAAGCGGCGGTAACGTTCGTAGCCGAGAGCGAGAAACTTTGATCGAGCCTAGCCGCCGCCTGCCTACCCCGCGCTTCAATAGCGCCGAATTGGCTGTTAGCCGTGCGGTTTGCTTTCTGAAAATTCTTCTCAAAGGCATCAATCCGCGCCTCTAGGGTAACTACAAGCTGTTCTGTTTCAGTCGCCATCAATCACCTAAAATACCAAAAGCCCTTCCGGACGCGCGCTCGCATCGGAGTAAATAGAAACGCCGCCGTTTCCGGCATGCGCGCGACCAACGGCCATTGCCGCCGCTTGCGCGCCGTCGATTCGGTCTTTGCTCTTGCCCTTGTGGAACGACTTGTTGCCGGCCTTGTCAGTTTCGACGGCAATGTTTGAGAAATTCCAGCGCAGCACCGGATGCGCGCCATGCCGGAAACGGCGGCCGATTATCGCCCGCTCTAGCTCCTTGGTGGCGGGCGACATCGTGACCCAGCCCTGCCGCATTTCGACGGCGGGCAATCCGTCCTCAAGCAGATTGTTGAGCATGTTGCGTGCCAAGTGAGGATCAAAGGCAATTTCGCGCACGTCGAAGCGCTCGCAAAGATCGCGAATAGTTTGTTCAACGACCCGAAAATCAACCACATTGCCGGGCGTCGGGACTATGAAGCCGTCTGCCGCCCATTGGGGATACGGCACCCCGTCGCGCTCCGCCCGCCGTCTCAGATTTTCTTTCGGGCAGAAAAACCACGGATGAACGATGTAACCTTCGTCGTCATCGCGCCATGCTGCAACAACCGCTGTAAGGTCGCTATTGCTCGATAAGTCTACACCGAGCCAACATGGCTGCGCCTCTAAGGCTTGAAGATCGACCGCGCCCGCGCCGTCGTCATAGACGTTCATATCGACAAATGGCGACGTTGAGTGGTCTAACCACTCATTCAAGTTGTACTGCCGGAAGTCTTCACGATCAGCGGGCTTCTCTTCAGCCTCGATAGCCGCTTGTCGCATCCCAACTAGATCGGGAAAGCCGTGAGCGAGGCCGGGGTTGACGCGCTTCCAAATCGTTTCGTCACGCCAGTCGTACTTTTCCGGCGGCTCGAAAATGACCGGCAAATATGCCGGGTTGATAATCTCACCCGCCGCGATCTTGCGGGCGTACTGGTATTCCTCATAAGCGAGGTTGTCGTGGCCGCGCCCCGCCGTTGTGATGATCACAAGAAGCGTATTCGGAATTTTGAACAGGCCCGACTTGAGGGCCTTCCAGAGCTTCCGATTTTTCCAGATATGCAATTCGTCAATTAGGACGAAATACGGCGTCTTGCCTTGGTGAAGGTCGCCATCAGCTGCAATGGCTCGCAGAATTGAGGCGGACGCCAGATGCTCGATTTCAAGTTCTGACTCGACCACATGCGCGGCCTTGTCTAAGCCCGGCGTGGCCTTTACGAAAGCGCGCGCCTCATCAAACGCGAGTTGGGCTTGATCCTCAGCGCCCGCCGACAGAATGCAGACGCCACCCGGCGTTCTTTCGTGACCGAACGAGTGAAGCAGCCCTAGCCCGGCACCAATCGTGGTTTTCCGCGCGCCGCGTGGGATCTGAATGTAGACGGTGCGGACAAGCCGATTCCCGGTTTCGTCAGACGGTCCATAGATTCGCCGGACGATACGCTCCCAAAAAGGGGCGAGCTTGAATACTCGCTTAGCCCCAACCGACTTGGGGTGACGCAAGGCGCGAAAGAACTTCACGTTGCGCTCGCCGCGCCCATGGGGGTCGTCTATGGGGGAGTCGTCAAACGCCCAAGTCGGATGAATCTTCGTCGTCATTGTCATTTCGGACTGTAGGGCGGGAGCGGGAAACGGGGGTGAGGCCGAGTTCAGAGGCCAAGAGACGGGCGCGCGTCATGGCATCTGACTGGATTTTGACGGCCGGGTGGGCACGTGGACCGCGATCGGTCTCGACGACATGCCCGGCCCGCTTAATGAGCCGTTCCATTTCGCGGACCTGCCCGATGGCAACGCAGTAGTTTTCAAAGCTGGCTAGATCGGCGTCAGTTAGAATGCGCCGCTCAATCAACAACGGCATTACCCGCTGCCATTCGGCCTTGGCGTCCTTAGACAACCATCCGGGGGCGGCTGAGGCTGCCTGAAGCGTGTCGGTATCGACCTTGATCTTGGTGGGTTTGCGTCCCCTACTCATGGCCCGGCTCGCTCAGCTCGCAATTCAAGCCCGCGACGGCGGCCTATCTCTTTGACCTGTAGGAGATTGAATGCTTGGCCTTCGAAGCTGAGCCGATCAGCTACGGTGATGCCCGGGATAAAGCGCACCCGGAACGTTACCGTCCGATCAGTCATCGCGCCTTGCTGGCCCGTTTGTTCATTAATGGCGTCGTCAAGCGTCTCGGCCCGCACCGTCGCAAACGTTGCCCACGTCTCCAGCGGCGTGCCAGCGCCGTCTAGTGCCGTGGTGGCGCGCTCTATCACCAGTTTCCGATCAAGCTTACCGGCGCGCATTAGGCCAGTTCCTCGATCAAAGATTCGAACGTGACGATGCCGTGCGCGGTTGTCCCGTCGGGATCACGAATGAAACGCGAGCCGGACCATTTGCAGTCAATGCAGCGGTAATTTCCTACGGTCCAAAGCTGTAGACGCAACGCCCGCTTCACCGCGTCCGCGATGGCCTTAGCCACGGCTAGACCTGGCTCCCGACTCCATATGTGTATGGTGGACGCCAGCGCCGTGTAACGGCCAACGACTTCATCACCCGGAAGCTCTTGGTCCTGTCCTAGGTCAATCTTCGGGTAGACTTCTGGCCGCGCGTTGGCGTCCACAATATTCGCGGCAGGAACCAATGCGATCACCGAAGGATCGGCCGCCAAAGTTGCCCGCGCGAACTTCTGGAATGCGAGGGAGGCACTCATTTTACCCACCCTTCCCGAACGGCCTTGGACACCGACCGCTTAATTCGGTTCTTCATCCGGCGCTTAAGCAGCCGGTAAGCGGGCCAAAAGAACGGCTGAGCCGGTGCCTTGACGGTTCCATACTCAACAAGGTGCGGGTAGCGGACGTTCTCATTGCCGACCGTGATCACGACCGCATTCGGGGGCACGACCTTTGAGCCGCCCGGCTGGCTATATGGTGGCGTCGAATTACCCGCCGTCGTCATCTCAATCGAGCCGATCAGGTCGCCCGTGTCGCGGGACGTTTCGGCAAGCGCCTTCATTGCCCCGACAAGCTCGCCCCCGGACTTTTCCAACGCTGGCCGCACCGCAGCGATTACCGCCTTGGGGATTGCCTCTAGGCGACGTTGCAGACGATTAAGCTGATCACTTGCCATTAGAATGCCCACGCCCGGTACGGCGCCAGCAAATCGAGCAAGCCAAATGGAAGTTGCTGAGCGGTCACCCCGACTAGCGAGGCTTCCCGGTTTTCGTATAGGTGTGCCGCAAGTTGGCGAATGGCTTCCTTGAGTGCGTCGGGCACGGGGTTGGCGGGTGGCCAATCTGCCCCGGTAAAGGCTGCAATCCACCCCTCTGCGGCCGCGATCTTGCCCGCGATCAAGTCATCGTCCATATCGTCGATGATATTCAGGTGGCCCTTGAGATCGGCAAGCTCGACAACGCTCACGGCTTGGCGACCTTAGAACGAGAAAACTCTAATTCCGCGCTCTCTCGCGTTGTGCTCCCCCCACCGGTCCCCGCGTCTTGCTGAGAGTTCCCGACCACCCCCGGGCTATAGATGTTCGCCATATCCTTAGCGGCTTGTTCAGCCTGTAGGCTGGCAGCCGCCTTGAATGAGTCGACGAAAGTTCGCACCTCACGCTGCAAGTGCTCGGCCAATGCGCCATAGCTCTTGGCCATGCGCGCCTTCATTTCGGCCGAGACAATTGAGTGCTGATTTGTGGCCTGCTTCGCCATGCGTGGCGGCACCGGTGTGGTCAGGGCTAGCTCAATGCCCCAGCCGACATTGAGGCGCGCCTGAAGGGTCGCACGCTCTAAGCCATATTCGCGTGCCCATGCGGCAACACACATGCGGCGACCTTTGTATCTAATGAAGTTCATTGGGCTGTTCCTTGCTTGATTCAATGGATTGCTTTCGGCTCGAATGACACGGCGAACCGGCCATTGGCTGCCAATTGGCGCGGCTCCAGAACAGCCGCATGTCGCCGCGATGGGGTATCTTGTGGTCGACCATGTCGGAGGCGCGACCGCAGCCGCAGGCACACAGACGGTTCTCAGGAAGCGCAAGGAAGGCCTTCGATTCCTTCTGCCACTTCCCGTCATAGCCGCGCTCGCGAGCGGTTGGGCGCGTTGCCTCATACCGCGCATTGCGCTCTTGCATCCGCTGGCGCTGGCACTCGCATAGAATACCAGCCGCAACTTGCCTGCCGCAGTTACAAATCCGGGGACCACGCATAGGCATTAGCGCTGCCTCCCGATCGATCGGAGGCCGTGCAAGCCAACGCGGTCAAGTTTCGCGTTGTCCGGCGCAGTGCGAGGCGCTTCCGGCTCAGCGCCGCCGTGTATCGCGCGAAGCATTTCTAGATGGCCGTTGTAAGCTTCCAGAATTTCCGCGGGCGTTTCTTGCCACGCTTGTTCCGGTGACCAGCCGAGCCAGCCCGTCGCAATCCGATAGAGCTTGGTATGAAACTCCGCGAAAGTGATCGGCTCACCAGTATTTTTCTGTTGCTTACCCTCCGGATCGACACCGGCAAGCGACAAAACGTGGTTTGCCACCCCGTTGATCAGGCCGGGTATGACTTCGGCAAGAGGAACGTTTTTGATAGCGCTTAGAACGTCGGCGCGGTCATCGCTGTTAGTGATCACCTCGACGATCACCGCCAAATTACCATCGCCGATCTTGGCTAGGAGCTTGTCAAAGCCGCCGTAAGCCCGCTCAAGACGAAATGCGGCCCGCAGAGTCGGCCGAAGTCGAACCGGTGATGCAGCACCGATTTGAACCACGATATCTTCTGCGAGCCGCATAGCTTAGGCCGCCACCGGCAGCGAGTAAGGACGGCCTTGAACAGTGGCAGCGATTGGGGTTCCGGCGCCGTGTGTGCCGCTGAAGTCGGCAAGCAGCTTCAAGAACGATTTGTGGCCGATGTAGCCAACCCGCGTGAGTGTTGCAGCAGCATGGGCCGCAGTCAGGGCCATGATGATGCCCCCACTGGCGACGGTGACGCCCTGCACATCGCCCTGCTCAACCGCGACGTAATCCTCCGCATCGGGCGCGCTGCCATCGGCCTTAGGATCAGCATGGGTGAGCACAAACTCAATCTTGTTTGTGCCGGAAAACGTGATGCCGCCGACGCCCACCTGAAGGGTGAGCATCGCGGCTGCCAAGTTGCGAAGATCAATCGCAACCGGCGTGTTATCAGCAGCGTAAGCCGCCGGGGCGATGGCTTCGACCACCGCAAGATTGTTATAAAGATCACGCATTAGTTCGTTCCTTTCGAGCGATTCCGCTTAAGCGGTAGCCATTTTGAGTTTGCGGAAAGCCCGGGGCTGGATCACGTCGCCGCCGACGCGACGAGTCGCGTGGAAGCGCGTCATTCCAGTGGTCGCGAGCAGATACGGATTCGCCAAAACCGAAAGATCGATCCGATCAAGGATTCGGTAGCCGGCGAAGTTGCCGTAAATGATTGGGAACGACCCGCTTGCTACGTCCGGCATATCGATAGACTCGACAACCGGTCGGCCAAGGATGGTTTCGGGCTGGCCAGCCTGAAGGCCCGGCTGCCAGAGGTAGTTGTTTTGCAGGTCCTTGATCTTGCGAATGGTCGCAAGCGTCGTCCCGTTCAGCATCCAAACGCCAGCATTCCGGTAAACGGCCGGGAGGGCGTACAGCAGCGAAATCAGAGCATCGGCGCTGAGAACCGTCGCGTGTCCATTAAGCGAGAACGCGATGGCGTCGCTCTTCATAAACCCCTTGGGCTGGAGGTTGCCGTCGCCATTGACGAACGCCGAGCCCTCCTTCGCGCCGAAGTCTTCAGCCAACGCAAGGCGCACTTCGCCTTCTACGTCAGCGGCGGAGTCCTGCAACAGTTGATTCGAGATATCGACGTAGGTGTTGATTTCCTTAGTCGGCACTTCGAGCTGGCCGAACGCCGGATCGGACGATTCCGATTCCTGATTTTCGCCCTTCCACTTCGCATTGGTGACACCGGTGCGCTTGCCCAAGGTCACCGAAGGCTGGCTAGTCTGCTTGACCGACGCCACCGATCGGATGGGTGAGAACTCGATGAGGTCGCGAACGAACTCGGCCGAGAATTCAGTCGGGGCGAAGTAGCCCGCGCTCGGATCAGTGCTGACCCGCAGCGCCTTGGCTTCAACGACTTCGGCGCGACCTGAGCGCAGATAGCCGGTAAACGCTTTGCGTTCGGGACCGGCAACGTTGTCGTTGTCGGCGTGAGTATTGTCGTTCGCTGGGCGATTAAGCCGAGCTTCCATCTTGTCGAGACGTTCGGTTACACCGCCGAAGGTCTTCACGGTTTCGGCAACAGCGCCGATTTTCGTTTCCAGTGCCGCAAAGTCCGGGGCAAGGACTGCATTTGCTTCGCTCAATTTAAGCTCCAATTCATTGGAGGAAGCGCCTGCATTCGCCGCCTTTGCTGTGGTTATTCGCGCGCCGGGATGGCTCGGAATGGGGACAATCGACACCTCATGAAGATCGAGGGCCGAGATCATTCGGCCACCGCCTCTACGGGCAGCAGCTTTCTTTGTGACAAAACCAATAGAGAGGCCGGTAACGGCACCCTCCCGCACTAGTGCGCGAACTTCGCGCGCACGGGCGACATCATCGATCAGCAGACGCCCTTTAACGGTGAGGCCATCGGCAGTTTCTGAGATAGAGTCCCAAACACCGATTGCTTGCGCCTGATCGTGAGCAAAGAGCATCGGCAGGCGCGCGGGCGAGCTAAAGGCGCCCTTTTCAATCACGTCACCGACGCGATCAGCCGAACCGAACGGCCAAGCCAAGCCGGTGATTGTTCCGGCGTCATCGACCGTAATCGCCGCTTTGAATTCAAGAGTTTCCATTGGGTGCCCCCGGCTTAGCGGCACCGAACCAAAGCACCTCAAGAATGCTCACAGAGAGCGGATAGATTTCTGAAAGCGGGCGATTGACCGCATAGGCCGCCACAAGCGCGTCAGCATCTTTGGGAGACGTTCCGCCACCGATAAGCGCAAGCCTAATCGTTTCGGTCACATCGCCATGTTTAAAGTCGCCAGCAAAAAGACGACGGCACAAGCCGCCAATACCAGCACCGGTCTTGCGTTCAAGCTCAAGGATCAACTCCGGGGTTATAGAAAAGTCGCGCTCGCCGTCCCCGAAGAATGCACGATGGGTAAGATCCACAGTCATGCGGCCACCGCAGTAGTCGTGGTGTTTGGATTTTCGAACTTTTCGCCGCCGACATAGGGCGGGCGGTTTTCAGCAGCCCGCGCCTCGTTAGGATTGAGAATGCGAGCGGCGATAGCCTTCGCGTAGGCATCCATGCGGGTAGCAAGATCACCCTTCACAAAGTCGTCTAGCAAGAACTCGGCAAAATGCGTTTTCCGCTCTTGAACCGAAAAGAGCTTGAGCCGGATTTCACCCTCCCAAGCCGAAATCCAGCGGCGAAGGGAGAAATCGATGAAGTCGCGGCGCATCGCCTCGGAGTTGGCCCAAGTCGCGCGGCCGTACTCCATCATGAAAATCGGCGGCACCCGAAAGACCCGCGCGACTTCTTCAATCGAGAACCGGCGCAACTCCAGGAACTGGGCGTCCACGGAATTGAAGGTGATCGGCTGAAACTCAAGGCCCTGTTCGAGGACAGGTGTCCCGCCGGACGTTCCAGCACCAAAGCGGGCACGCCATGCCGCGCCCATGCGACCGGCAGCTTCGGCACCGAGCTTATCGGGCGTTTTCAGGACACCATCCGGTCGCCCGCCATTTCCGAATAGGGTAGCCGCGTGGCGCTCCATGATTAGGGCGAGGCCAATCGCTTCGCGGCCCTCGCTCAGCAGCCCGCGCGGGGTTGGCGATGGAATATGGAGAATGTCTTGACGGGCGATGATCCGAGCAGGCTTCCCGCGTTCGGTCACCTGATACACCGGCTCCGAATTGGAGACGCCAACCGTAACCGGGGTCTGCTCTGGATCGAGCCTGATCAGCTCAACGGGCTTGCCGTCTACCCGGTTAATGAAGGCCATGCCGCCGTTGGGATGGAGCAAGGCGTCCCGGGTGATTTCCTCGCGAAACTTGGCCGCAGGCGTCCAATCGTTTGCTAGATCGTGCAACAGGGCATAGGCGGGATGATCGGGGTCGCGCTCTTTCGCGCCCTCTTCACTGCGCTGATAGACGTGGACCGGAAGCTGGCCGATGGTTTCGGCAATCGCCTGTACGGCGCAGCGGACTGGGGCGCATTCCATCGCCGTGCGCGGCGTTACTGCGATGCCGCTTGCCGCTGGCGAGGCCCCGAACAAGTCGGTCAGCCAAGCCTCAGGCGCGGCTAATCCGGCCTTCGCTTCGAGGCTAAACCACTTCGATGGTAGGGATAAAATCCGATTGAGCATAGGTGTGCCGGGCCAAGAGTTGGCTGGCTCGACACAACGCTGTAGTCGGAGTCAGGAGAAATATTGCGCGATTCAAGGATCGGCGCGCAATTATATTACCCCTCGATTGAGTCGGAAAAGAGTCAGAGCGCGCTTTTCTTTTCCTCTGAGGTTCTCGATAGTTTGACACCGAAGGAAATAACCCTTTGCCACCAATGCCCGCCGTTAGATCGGTTTGACAAATAAGAGACTGAAAACGCTACTTAGTGGCCTCCCCAGCGCGCTCACCAACACTCTCAGGCATCAGACCGGAGGCTCGGTGGCGCGGATGACGCCGCGAGTCGGTATGTGCCGTGACGGCGATCATACGATCATGAGATAGGCCCCGGGTCGCGGACGCCGCCGCCGATCCCCGCGCTCAAAAACCGATTCGAAATTTCTGCGAATCGGCGGCCCAGTTGTATCGGCCGCACTGCCTCGGCAGGTGCATTTAAGTATTGCCTAACCATGCTGGCGCCGATTCGATGGGTCGCGTCAGCGGGTCTGCAGCTACTCGGTTACCGCAATAGATCGCTGAGAAGTCAGCAAAAACGGCAAAGTTGTGATTTTGGAACCGCAGTTCCATAAAGTGTGGCTGTACTACAACGGTGCCATGGCAAAACATTGCAGCAGTGCGATCTTAATTTTGTGCAAGTACTTAATCCGCTAGAACGCTCTCAGTTGAAATTTGGAGGCTCACTATGAAGAAGTTTTTGATTGCGGCCGGCGTTCTCGGCCTGATGGCAGCGCCCGCTGTCGCCGCTGACATGCCCCGCAAGGCTGCTCCGGCTCCGATGTATGCACCCGTGCCGGTGATGACCTGGGCCGGTTTCTACGCCGGTGTAAACGCCGGCTACGGCTGGGCCACGGGTGGTCTCGACGGCTTCGTCGGCGGTGGTCAGCTCGGCTACAACTGGCAGAGCGGCTCGCTTGTGTTCGGTCTTGAAGGCGATATCCAGGGCACGAACCAGAAGTCCTCCACAGGTCTCGGCGGCGGCTTCAGCGTCACTGAGAAGTTGCCGTGGTTCGGCACCGTGCGTGGCCGTCTCGGCTATGCTGCGGGCCCGTGGCTGCTGTACGCCACCGGCGGCGTTGCCTGGGTGAACTACAAGGTCGACATCACTGGCACCTTCGGCGGTGTCACCGCGACGGCCAGCGACAACACCACCAAGGCCGCGTGGACCCTGGGTGGCGGCGTCGAATACATGTTTGCCCCGAGCTGGAGCACCAAGCTCGAATACCTGTACACCGACACGGGCAACACCTCGGTCACGCTGTTCGGCACCACCTACAATGGCCGCGCCAAGAACAGCATCGTCCGCGCCGGTCTGAACTACCACTTCTAGGCTTACCGAACGACCGGCCGCCGGTGGCGGTCTGAGATAAAAAAAAAAACGCCGCAATGCCCATCCGGCATTGCGGCGTTTCCTTTTGGCGGCGATTCCTTTTGGCGGCGTTTTCATCTGGCGCGATCGTCTTGGCGATGCCGCCGGCGCTGAAATGCTCCGAGCACAAAATCAAAAACGGCAAGAAAAAACCCCGCACAAGGCGGGGCTCTAACTTCGCTCGGCGTTCGCGGGCTTATTTTACTTTGATATTTTCCGCAGATTCCTTGCCCTTGTTGGCGACGAGTTCGTACTCGATCACTGCGCCCTCATTGAGGGTGCTCAAGCCCGCACGTTCGACGGCCGAGATATGAACGAATACGTCCTTGCCGCCGCCCTGCGGCTCAACGAAGCCATAGCCCTTGGTCGGATTGAACCACTTCACGGTACCGGTTGCCACAATCACTCTCCACTGTTCGGCCTGATGCCGACCCGAATTATAGCAGAAGTTGCGGGATTTATCAAAAAAAACCCAACAAATTCGGGGCTCAATCGGTCCGCTTTGGGGCCGATACCGCCCTCTGGGTACCCTTCGCGACAGAATTGCCGAAAAAAGGGGGCCAGGCGGCAGCCACCCGACACGGTTTCCAAATTGTTAACGTTTAGATCGCAATCTGATGCTTGTTGCCGGGGGGTACCGGAGGACAAGCCTTGATGGATCGCCAGATCAACGAAGAACCCTGCCCCGTCCCTGAGTCGGTTCTGGGCCAGCTGTATCGCGCCAGCCCGCACGGGCTGATCGACATCATCGAACCTGTGCCGCCGGACGTGCGGGCCATGCTCGCGGTCTACTGCTATCGCCGCGCCCATCTGGCCAATATCGGGCTGGCCATTGCCGCCAACTGCGACGAGGCCAATCTGAGCTGGCATGGCGGCAATCTCGGCGCCGACCTGTTCATGAAATCCCGCACCGCCGAAACCGTTTCGGAAAGCTTCCACGCCCAGCGCCGCAAGGTGACGCTGTCGCGCGGGCCGATCCGCGAACTGGCCCCGCTGGAAGACAATCTCGTCTAGCAGCGGATCGGTCGCACGTATGTTCCGGAGCCGCGGCGTCGATCGCCGCGGTTCGTTGTCTTATGGAAAAACGTCTCCAGCCTGCCTATCTTTGGCGGGCCGGGAGAAGGTCCATGAACACCAATATGTCTGCCGACGAATTGCGCCGCTGGGCCGCGCAATGCGTGACCCGAATGAAAGATCCGCTCATCACCGGGGACGAGTACGAGCGCCTGATCAAGATGCGCGACGGCCTGCTCGCCGTGGCCGAATCGCAAGCCTGGCTCGAGGGCGAGTCAAAAAAGAAGACCGGCTAGCCCGTCGCGGGCGCGCCCCTTAACGATCGCGTCGAAACCGTGTTTGCGGATCTCGTTCAACCGGCTGATGCTGTGGCGAAGCCGTGGATTGCGCTCGGTTTTTGACCACGCCGGCACCACCGGGCAGCGTCACGAAACCTTATTGGTCCGGCCACCACAGTTCCTCCAAACCGTCGCGCCACCGCCATGATGCGCCGCTACTCCTGACGGTGTTCGGAGATAACTCGAACGCGAAGGAGGCCGACATGCAGCTGCAGATTCATCTGGCGAAGCTTTCTACCCTCCGCGCCCTTGCCGCTCCGGCCCGGTGTCCGGAATGCGGTGACTGGATGGTTGCGCCCGTCAGTTCGGAGTTCGTCGAAGGTGGGGAAATTCGCCATCACTGGCAGTGTGACGCCTGCGGCGAGTCCTCCGATGCCTCGATATCCCTCGACACCGATTAGCGGCCTGCTGCTGTTGCGTGCGTCAGCCCGCCGTCTGCCCCGGCGGGCTTTTCGTGCGCCCAGACTGCTTTGCCTCCGGACTGCCGGCGGCTATCGTGCCGCCGAAATGACCCGGCAAGGGTCGGTGTTCGGCGAGGAAACGGCCCATGGCGCGAAGCAACGGATCAGCCCCCATTCTCATCTCCGGCGGCGGCATAGGCGGCCTGGTGGCCGCCTATGCCCTGGCGCTCAAGGGAATCCCGGTCCGGGTGTTCGAGCAGGCGGCCGAATTCCGCGAACTCGGCGCCGGCATCCAGCTTGGCCCGAACATCTTCCGCGTGCTGGAGAAGATCGGTCTCAAGGACGCCATCCTGGCCGACGTACACCGGCCGCCGGCGATCGAGATGCGCGACGCGCTGTCCGGCAACAAGGTCACCGCCATCCCGCTCGACGGCGCATTCCTTGAGCGCTACGGCCAGCCTTATGCCGTGACCCACCGCGCCGACATTCACGGCGCCTTCCTCAAGGCCTGCCAGAGCAGCAACCTCGTCTCGCTCGAGAACAGCCGCCGGGTCGATGGCTACGAGGACCACGGCGACCACGTCACCGTCACGCTGGAGAACGGCGAGCGCGCCGAGGGCCGTGGCCTGATCGCCTGCGACGGCATGTGGTCGCAGATCCGCGAGCGGGTCATCGGCGACGGCAAGCCGCGCGTCTCCGGCCACATTGCCTACCGCGCGGTGCTCAAGCGCAACGAGGTGCCTGCCGATTTGTGGCGTCCGGACGTGGTGTTGTGGGCGGGTCCCCGCACGCACTTCGTGCACTATCCGCTGCGCCGCGGCGAACTCTACAATCTGGTCGCCGTCTTCCACTCCGACCACTACGAGGAGGGCTGGAACGCCGAAGGCAGCAAGGAACTGCTGTGGAAGCATTTTCAGGGCCAGCGCCCGGAAGTGCTGCGGATGCTGGAGTTGATCGACACCTGGCGCATGTGGGTGCTGTGCGACCGCGAGCCGGTCAAGGACTGGACGAAGGGCCGCGTCACCCTGCTCGGCGATGCGGCGCACCCGATGCTGCAATATCTGGCGCAGGGCGCCTGCATGGCGACAGAGGACGCCGTCATCCTGGCGGAGAAAGTCGCCGCCTCGCCCGACGATCTACCCGCCGCATTCAAGGCCTATGAGCAGGAGCGCTATCTGCGCACCGCGCAGGTGCAGATCATGGCGCGGGTCTACGGCGAATTCTATCACGCACGGGGCCCGACCGCCGAACTGCGCGACCGCATGCTATCCGGCCGCACCACCCAGCAGTCGATCGAGGGAATGGCCTGGCTGTACGGCGGGCCGTAAGCGCGCCAGACCGCCGCTCACGTGAGCGACGGCGTCTGCCGCGTGGCGCCGGCGTCGATCGCGGCCCGCAACAGCAGATAGAGCACAAGGCCATTGAGGCAGTGCCAGAGGAAATGGGTGCCCAGCGGTATGGCGGCGCAGACGGCTTGGTCGATGCTGCGGAACATCAGTGACAGCGCCAGCGTCACGCCTGCGGCCATCACCCATCGCCCGGCTTCCTGGCGGCGCGCGAGCCAGCCAATAAGCAGCGTCGCGGCGAGCGCCGGCATGTAAGCGTAGGAGCCGTTCAGCGCGCCGCGCGGCACGACGAGCGTCACGCCGTAGGAAAAGGCCGCAAAGGCGGCCAGCGCCATCAGCGAGAGACTGAGCGACAGGCCCAGGAAGCGCCGCAAGGCGAGAAACAGATAGCCATAGATGAACAGCGCAATCGGGACGGTGTCGAACAGCACGGCGCCGCGGGTCGCCACGGTGTGGAAAATGAAAGAGCCAACACCAATGACGGCCGTAATCGCAATCAATATCGCGACCGGCCAGTCATGGCCTCCGGCCCGGCGCCAATGCACGAAGGCCACCAACGCGGCAATGAGAAACGCCGCGTTGGTGATGGCATTGACCGGCTCCGCCCAGAACGATGGATCGGTACGTTCGCAATAGATATCGACCGGTTGCGACCAGTTCACGGCAGCGTCAAACGGGCCGGTGCGACGCGGCACTTGTCCACCCCGCTGCGTTTACTTGCGCGGAATGCCGGCCTTGTCGATCACCGCATTCCACTTCTTGATGTCGGCTACCAGGCGTGCCTGCAACTCGGCAGGGGTGCTGGCCTGTGCGACAACGCCGACCTTGGCAAACGCGGCCTTCACGTCCGGCATGGCCAGAACCTCGACCATCGCCTTGTTCATGGTGTCGATCACTTCCTGCGGCGTCCCGGCCGGCGCGAACACGGCATTCCAGGACTCCACTTCGTAGCCCTTGACCCCGGCTTCATCGATGGTCGGCACGTCCTTCATGGTCGGCGAACGCTTCAACGAGGACGTGCCGAGGATCTTCAGCTTGCCGTCGTTGACCTGGCCTTGCACGGCCGGCGGAAACTCGAACATCGCCTGCACGTCGTTGCGCAACAGACCGATCACGATATCCGGAGAGCCCTTGTACGGGACGATCTGCACGTCGACACCGGCCATCGACTTGAACAGTTCGGCGCCGAGGTTCTGCGTCGAGCCGACCGCAATGGTGCCGATGTTGAGCTTGCCGGGTTCCGCCTTTGCTGCGGCGATGAAATCGGACAGCGTCTTGTACTTCGACTCGGCATTGACCACGAACACCAGATCGAACAGACCGACGGTCGACACCATCGCGAACTGCTTGACCGGATCGAACGGCAAGTTGTTGAACGCCGCGACGCTGATCGCGGTGCCGTTGGTGACGAGACCCATGGTATATCCGTCGGCCGGCGACGTCACAACGCTGCGCGCGGCATTGATGCCACCGGGTCCCGGCATGTTCTCGATGATGACGCGCTGGCCGAACTTGTCGCTCAGCTTCTCGGCCATGATGCGCGCGGTTACGTCGGCGACGCCGCCGGCACCGAAGGGCAGCACGATCTTCACCGGCCGCTCCGGCCATTTGGCCTGCGCCGCGCTAAACGGCGCGAACGCGAGAACCAGCGCCGCCGGCAAGGCCAACAAGACGCCGCGGCGGACAACCTGAGAAATTCCCATATTTCTATTTGTCATCGTGTTGTTTCCTCTCTCAAAATGTCGAAAAATCAGTCGAAATCATAAAGTCGGGCCGGATTGTCCACCAACAGGCGCCGCTGCGCCAGCGGGTCAGACACGAATTGCGGCACCAGATCGACCAGTTCGCCTTCGTCGGCTTCGTGGGTGGCGTTGGGATGTGGGTAATCGGTGCCCCACAGCACGCGGTCGGGTGACGCCTCGACCAGCGCCCGGGCGATCGGCACCGCCGCCGCGTAGGGCGGCATCGAGATGCGCTCCGAACCGCACACCTTGATCCAGCACTTCTCCAGTTTGGATAGCTCGATCAGTGCGCGCAGCGGCGCCTGATCGACCCCGGCCGCAGCAGGCACGCGGCCCATGTGATCGATTACAAACGGCAGCGGAAATTTGCGGAACACATCGGACAGCGGAATGATGTCGGGCGCGTCGACATGCAGCACCACGTGCCAGCCGCGGTCCTTGATGCGGTCGAGCACGCGGTCGATGACGGCCATGTCCGGCGCACCGCCGAGATGCTTGACGAAATTGAAGCGCACGCCGCGCACGCCGGCCGCGTGCAGCGTGTCGTAATCCTTGTCGGTAAAGCTGTCATCGACGATCGCGACGCCGCGGTAGCGCTTCGGATCGGAGGTCAGGCAATCGATCATGGCCCGGTTGTCGGTGCCGTGGCAGCTCGCCTGTACGATGACCGCGCGATCGATACCGAGATAATCATGCAGCGCACGCAGCATTTCCTTCGGCGCGTCTTCCGGCGTGTAGCGGCGGTTCGGCGCATAGGGGAACACATCGCCCGGTCCAAACACATGGCAGTGGGCGTCGGTCGCCCCCGCGGGAAGCTTGAAGCGCGGCTTGCGGCGTTTGGCCAGGAATTCGGGCGGTATTTGCATAAGGCAACCTTCTGCGTGCCGGGCTGGCATAGCGAAGGCAGCCTGGTGAAACAACCCCGCGGAAGGCCCTAGATCCTCGGCGAAATGTCGCCCTGCTCCCACCCGGCCATCGTGGCTTGATGGAACCCGGCAAAACGTCCCGCCTCGATCGCCTCGCGCATGCCGGCCATCAGTGCCTGGTAGTAGGCGATGTTGATGGTCGACAGCAGCACCTGCCCGAGCATCTCGCCGGCCTTGGTCAGGTGATGCAGATAGGCCCGCGAATAAATGCGGGCAGCGGGATGCACGCTGTCCGCGTCGAGCGGCCGCGGATCGTCGGCATGCCGCGCATTGGACAGATTGACCGGCCCCCGCCGCGTGAAGGCCATGCCGTGGCGGCCGTTGCGGGTCGGCATGACGCAGTCGAACATGTCGACGCCGCGCGCCACCGCCTCCAGCATGTCGTGCGGCGTGCCGACGCCCATCAGGTAGCGCGGCCGGTCGGCCGGCAGCGCGGGCGCCGTTTCCTCGACCACCTTGAGCATGACCTCCTGCGGCTCGCCCACGGCCAGCCCGCCGATGGCATAGCCGTGAAAGCCGATGTCGGTGAGCCCCCGCGCGCTGGCCTGCCGCAGGGCAATGTCGTCACCGCCCTGCACAATACCGAACAGCGCGTAGCCGTCGCGCGCGCGCGCCTCGAAGGCGCGCTTGGAGCGCTCGCCCCAGCGCAGCGACAGCTGCATGGCGCGCTCGATTTCGTCGCGCGTCGCCGGCAGCCGCAGGCATTCGTCGAGCTGCATGGTGATGTCGGTGCCGAGCAGCGCCTGGATCTCGATCGAGCGCTCGGGCGTCAAGTCATACATCGCGCCGTCGAGATGCGATTTGAAGGTGACGCCCTTCTCGGTCAGCTTGCGCAGGCTGGACAGCGACATCACCTGAAAGCCGCCGGAGTCGGTCAGGATCGGCTTTGGCCAGTTCATGAACGTGTGCAGACCGCCGAGCGCGGCGATGCGTTCGGCGCCCGGGCGCAGCATCAGGTGATAGGTGTTGCCGAGCACGATCTCGGCACCCGTCGCCGCCACCGCCTCCGGCGCCAGCCCCTTCACCGTCGCCTGGGTGCCGACCGGCATGAAGGCCGGTGTCTGCACAAGGCCGTGCGGCGTCACCACCTCGCCGCGCCGGGCGGCGCCGTCGGTGGTGTGCAGGGTGAAGGAAAAGGAGTCGGACATTGTTTTCTTTCGTCATGGCCGGGCTTGTCCCGGCCATCCACGCATAAAGTCTGGCGTGGGTTGTAAAGACGTGGATGCCCGGCACAAGACCGGGCATGACGGCCGCTATTTCTGCGGATACAACAAACACGCATCGCCGTAGGAATAGAACCGGTAACCGCGGGCGATGGCATGGGCATAGGCCTGCTGCATGGCCTCCAGCCCGCTGAAGGCCGCCACCAGCATGAACAGTGTCGAGCGCGGCAGATGGAAATTGGTCAGCATCAGGTCCACCGCCTTGAAGCGGTAGCCCGGCGTGATGAAAATCGCGGTGTCGCCCGAGAAAGCCCGTAGCTGGCCGTCGTCGCCGGCGGCCGTCTCCAGCGTTCGCAGCGCCGTCGAACCGACCGCCACGATCCGCCCGCCTTGGGCGCGGGCGGCGTTGAGCGTCGCGGCGGTCTCGGCGGTCAGGGTGCCGAATTCGGCATGCATCTTGTGGTCGGCGGTGTCGTCGGCCTTGACCGGCAGGAAGGTCCCGGCGCCGACATGCAATGTGACTTTGTGGACCGCCACGCCGCGGGCGGCGAGCTTCTCCAGCAGCGCCGGCGTGAAGTGCAGCCCGGCGGTTGGCGCGGCCACCGAGCCTTCCTCGGTGGCGAAGGCCGTCTGGTAGTCGGCACGGTCCTGGGCGTCCGGCGTGCGCCGGGCGGCGATATAGGGCGGCAACGGCATCTCGCCGCGCTCGGCGATGGCCTGGTCGAGGACCGGACCATGGAAAGAAAACGAGAGCGTTACCTCGCCGCCATCATCTTTCTGTAAAACTTCAGCGTCGAGCTGGCCGAGGAAACAGGCCCGTCCCTCGTCACCAAACCGCAGCGTGTCGCCAACCTGCACCTTCTTGGCGCCGAGGATGAAGGCCCGCCAGGTCGAGCCGTCGATGCGCTTGTGCAGCGTCGCCTCGATGGCGGGCTCCGTGCCGCGGCCGATGCGGCGGCCCTTCAGCCGCGCCGCGATCACCCTGGAGTCGTTGACCACCAGGCAGTCGCCGGGCTGCAGGAGATCGGGGAGATCGCGGATGGAGCGATCGTCCAACATATGCCCGCTCGTCCCCGCGGAAGCGGGGACCCAGGGGCCGCTATTTCTGTCCCCACCGCTCTGGACCCCCGCTTGCGCGGGGGTGAACGGCGATTGGGGCTCGCCCTCTTTCCTGCCACCCGGCTTCACCACCAGCAGCCGCGCCGAGTCGCGCGGGCTGGCCGGCCGCAGGGCAATGCGGTCTGCGGGCAGCTCGAAGTCGAAGAGGTCGGTTTTCATGGTTTTTCTTATACCTCCCCCTGCAAGGGGG
>JALHNV010000008.1 GCA_022843325.1 Pseudolabrys sp.
CGTGTAGATCAGGATCTGGCGCCGCGTCACCGCATCGCCCGACACCACCGGCATCATCGGAATGCCGGCGCGGGCATAATCCTCGCTGCGGCAGATCGCCAGCGCCCAGAAGTGCGGCGGCGTCCACATGAAAATGATGAGGAACAGCAGAAAGGGCTCGAACGACACCGACCCGGTGACCGCCGCCCAGCCGATCATCGGCGGAAAGGCGCCGGCGGCGCCGCCGATGACGATGTTCTGCGGCGTCGAGCGCTTCAGCCACATCGTGTACACGACGACATAGAAGAAGATGGTGAAGGCCAGCATCGCCGCCGACAGCACGTTCACCAGCAGCCCGAGTACCACCACAGAGAACACCGACAGCGTCAGGCCGAAGGCCAGCGCTTCGCCCGGCTGCACTTGCCCGCTCGGCACCGGACGGCGCGCGGTGCGCGCCATCAGGGCATCGACGTCGGCGTCGTACCACATGTTCAGCGCGCCGGAGGCGCCGGCGCCGACGGCGATGCAGAGCAGCGCCGTGAAGCCGGTCAGCGGATGGATCGAGCCCGGCGCGACGGCCAGACCGACCAGCGCGGTGAACACCACCAGCGACATCACGCGCGGCTTCAGCAGCGCGATGTAATCGCCGACCGTCGCCAGGCTCGGCTCCGCCATCGGGCCGCGGAAGTCTGCGCGTTCGCTGATCAGCGACATGGTTCAGGCCGTTTCGGTTACGCCGGGATGCCCTACTTGATCCGCGGCAGCGTCTCGAACTGGTGGAACGGCGGCGGCGACGTCAGGGTCCATTCCAGAGTCGTCGCGCCGGGGCCCCACGGGTTGTCGCCCGCGACGCGCTTCTTCATGAACGCCTCGGCGACGCCGAAGAAGAAGATCAGCACGGCAAAGCCGGAGATATAGGAGCCGTAGGACGACACCATGTTCCAGCCGTGGAAGGCGTCCGGATAGTCGACGTAACGGCGCGGCATGCCGGCGAGACCCAGGAAGTGCTGCGGGAAGAACACCAGGTTCACGCCGACGAAGGTGACCCAGAAATGCAGCTTGCCGATGGTCTCGTTGTACATGTATCCGCTCATCTTCGGGAACCAGTAGTACCAGCCCGCGAAAATGGCGAACACGGCGCCGAGCGACAGCACGTAGTGGAAGTGCGCCACCACGTAATAGGTGTCCTGCAGCACGCGATCGACGCCGGCATTGGCCAGCACCACGCCGGTCACGCCGCCGACCGTGAACAGGAAGATGAAGCCGAGCGCCCACAGCATCGGCGTCCGGAACTCGATCGAGCCACCCCACATTGTGGCGATCCAGGAGAAAATCTTCACGCCGGTCGGCACCGCGATCACCATGGTGGCGGCAACGAAGTAGGCCTGCGCGCCGGTCGACATGCCGACCGTGTACATGTGATGCGCCCAGACCACGAAGCCGACGCCGCCGATGGCGACCATGGCATAGGCCATGCCGAGATAGCCGAACACCGGCTTGCGCGAGAAGGTGGCGACGATCTGGCTGATCATGCCGAAGCCCGGCAGGATCAGGATGTACACTTCGGGGTGACCGAAGAACCAGAACAGATGCTGGTACAGCACCGGGTCACCGCCGCCCTCGCCGGAGAAGAAGGTGGTGCCGAAATTGCGGTCGGTCAGCAGCATGGTGATGGCGCCCGCCAGAACCGGCAGCGACAGCAGCAGCAGGAACACGGTCACCAGGATCGACCACACGAACAGCGGCATCTTGTGCAGGGTCATGCCCGGCGCGCGCATGTTGAAGATGGTGGTGATGAAGTTGATGGCGCCAAGGATCGACGAAGCGCCGGCGATGTGCAGCGATAGAATGGCGAAATCGACCGCCGGGCCGGGGTGGCCGCTGGTCGACAGCGGCGCATACATGGTCCAGCCGGCGCCGACGCCGTTGGAGCCCGCCTCGCCTTCGACGAACATCGAAGTGATCAGCAGCGCGAACGAGGCCGGCAGCAGCCAGAACGAAATGTTGTTCATGCGCGGGAAGGCCATATCCGGCGCGCCAATCATCAGCGGCACGAACCAGTTGCCGAAGCCGCCGATCATCGCCGGCATCACCATGAAGAAGATCATGATCAGGCCGTGACCGGTAACGAATACGTTGAACTGGTGCGCGCTCGGGAAGATGCCCATGCCCGGGTTCTGCAACTCGAGCCGGATGCCGATCGACAGCGCGGCGCCGATCACACCGGCGACCAACGCGAACACCAGGTACATCGTGCCGATGTCCTTGTGGTTCGTCGAATACACGAAGCGACGCCACCCGGTCGGGTTGGCGTGATGCCCGTCGGCGTGGTGCGCGTCGTGTGCAGCTGCGTTGCTAGCCATCGCTGTGTTCCTCGACCCTTGTCGCTATCGCCTGCTTGAGTAGTACCGGTGTCAGTTGTTGCCGGCCGCCGCAACGGCGGTAGGCCGGCTGCCGTCGGTAGCCCATTTCTTCTTCGCGCCCTCGAGCCAGGCGGCGTATTCGGCGTCGCTCACCACCCGCACCGCGATCGGCATGTAGGCGTGATCCTTGCCGCAGAGTTCCGAACACTGGCCGTAGTAGATGCCTTCGCGCGTGGCCCTGAACCAGGTCTCGTTGATGCGGCCGGGAATCGAGTCGATCTTGACGCCGAACGACGGCACCGCGAAGGCATGGATCACGTCGGCGCCGGTGGTAAGCACGCGGACCACCTTGTTGACGGGGACCACCATTTCGTTATCGACCGCCAGAAGGCGGGGCTGATCGGGCTTGCGGTCCTTGTCCTGCAGCATCAGCGAATCGAATTCGAAGTTGTTGTCCGGATAATTGTAGGTCCAGAACCACTGCTTGCCGGTCGCCTTCACCGTCACTTCGGCTTCCGGGATGTTTAATTGCAGGAACAGCAGCCGGAACGACGGCACCGCCACCATTACCAGGATCAGCACCGGGATCACCGTCCACAGCACCTCGATGGTCGTATTGTGGGTGGTGCGCGAGGGAACCGGATTGGCGCGGGCGTTGAATTTCACCGCCACAACCACCAGCAGCGCCAGCACGAACAGGGTGATCGCGACGATCAACCACAACAGGAAGTCGTGGAACCAGATGATGTCGGTCATCACCGGGCTCGCCGCCCGTTGCAGACCGAGTTGCCATGGGTGCGGCTGACCGGTTTCAGGATTAGCCAGGGCGACAGCGCCCCCGGTCAGAAAGGTCACGCTCGTGACCACGAATGCGATCAACCGCTTAAGCACCAGCATTGTCGAATGCGCTCCCTCGACGAGAAAAACGGCCGAAAGGCCCCTTTTTTGCCGCCCACCGCAGGCAAGAGTTTCAACTCGGCCCGGCTTTGCACGGCATTTGCCACGGGAATGGCCGCCTGGTCGGTGCATCGGGACGGGGGGAATTCCCCGGTTCTCAAACCACAATTCGGGGGTGGCCGCAATGCACCTTATAACCTGTCTGATGCGACAAACGGCGTAACCCGCCCCCTCGGCGCCCACGCCGTATTTATGCCATGGGCCTGGTGCCGTGACTGGACGCTTGTGCCGGGACCGCGCCGCACAGGTTTCTTGACAGGACCGGCCGGGCATGACCCAACGGGAATGGACTAAAATGCCGGTCTACAGGCGATTCGGCGCCATCGCCGGACTGTAAATCGGTCGGGGGCGCTTCTAGCCTTGGCAAGGAATTGAACGAATGGGCATTTTCAAGCATGCCAGACATGCGCTGCGGCACTTGGTCTTGCTGGCGGTGGTGGCGCCGCTGGCGGCGCTGACGGCTCGTGACGCCGCCGCCCAGGGCGCGGTGAAATCTGTGCATAGAGACTGGCAGATCCGCTGCGACACACCGCCCGGCGCCAAAGCCGAGCAATGCGCCCTGATCCAGAGCGTCACCGCGGAAGACCGCGCCAATGTCGGCCTGACCGTCATCGTGCTCAAGACCGCCGATCAGAAGAGCCGGCTGATGCGGGTGGTGGCGCCGCTCGGCGTGCTGCTGCCGTCCGGCCTCGGCCTCAAAATCGACACCGCGGACGTTGGACGCGCCGGCTTCGTGCGCTGCCTGCCCAACGGCTGCATAGCCGAAGTGGTGATGGACGAAGCGCTGATCAAACAACTGCGCTCCGGCAAGGCGGCGACCTTCATCATCTTCCAGACGCCCGAGGAAGGTATCGGCTTCCCGATGAGCCTCGCTGGCTTTGGCGAAGGTTACGACAAGCTGCCCTGAGCGGCCCCGGCCTCGCCTTCTTCGCCCGATCTGTGGATACTGGTGGCGCACCGGTTCGAGCCGGCGCAGGGAGACACCCATGACATGGTCCGCTGAGCGATTCGGTCGCGCCCTGGGCAAAGCCGTCAAAGGCGCGGCAACGGTCATGAACGAAGACAAGCCGAAGCCGGTCCTGTACCGCGTCAACATGCGCGACGTGCCGCCGGCGACCGGCCTGACGCGTAACGAGGGCTGGATCGACGCCCAGGTGCAGGTGCTGGTCGACAAGGCGTCGGCCGACGCGGGCCACACCCTCGGCCGCACCGTGCTGAAACCGGGCGCGCGGCACGACAATCACCGTCACCGGCACTGCGACAGTTTCCTTATCGTCCTCAAGGGTCAGGGCCGGCTCCTGACGGAAAAGGGCGATACGCCATCACTCGAAGGCGATGTTGTCTATGCGCCGCGCGGGTGCTGGCAGGGCTTCAACAACACGTCGAACGAGGACGTCGTGCTGCTGTGGGGCATCATGGGCGCCGGCTCGCTGGAAGCCTCCGGCTACGAGGCCAAGGCGGGCACGTGAACGGTCTGGACAATCCTCTGATTCGGCAGGGCATGGCGGCGCAGTTGGCGCGACGCCGCGCCGAAATGGCCGCCGGTGCGCGCCCGCTCGGCTGGAAGGTCGGGCTCGGCGCGCCGGCGACGATGCAGAAACTCGGACTGCAGCGGCCGCTGGTCGGCTATCTGATGCAGCGGGCGCTGCTCTTGTCGGGCAGCAATGTCTCGCTCGCCGGCTACACCAGACCGGTGATGGAAGCGGAGATCGCCGTGCGCATGGCGCGCCCTCTGTCCGGCGGCGCCAGCGCCGATGAAGCGGCCGCGGCGGTGAAGGAAATCATGCCGGCGATCGAAATCGCCGACCTCGATCCGGCGCCGTCGGCGGAAAACCTCGGCGCGGTGCTGGAAGGCAATGTCTACCAGCGCCATGTCGTGCTGTGCGGCAACACGCGGCCCGGCGCCGGCACCGCCGGCCTCACGTCACGGCTGATCCGGCGCGGCGGTGAAGTCTCCGCCACCACTGAGCCTGAACTTTTGACCGGCAAGCTCGTCGATATCGTGGCCCATGTCGCCGATGTGCTGGCGGCCTGCGGCGAGACGCTGTCGGCCGGCGACATCATCATCACCGGCTCGATCACACCGCCGGTGATGATCGAGCCCGATGAGACCGAGATCGCGCATGTGCTCGATCCGATCGGCGAGGTGTCGGTGACACTGTCGCGCGACTAGCGCGTCAGCGCACCACCAGCACCAGCTTGCCCTGCAGATGGCGGCCTTCGCTGACGCGATGCGCTTCGGCCGCATCCGCCAGCTTGTATTCCACGATGGTCGGCACCTTCACCGCACCGGCGGCCAGCAGTTCTTTCATGCGCTCGAGCGGCGCACGGCCGCGCTTGGCGTCCGGCTTGATCGTTTCGACGTCGGGACGCTGCGGCCCCTCGCCCGGCGAAATCCACACCAGCTTGCCGCCCGGCTTGAGGACCTTGTACGAGCGCGCCCGCACGTCGGCGCCGCCGACGGTGTCGTAGACCACATCGCAGATCGGCCCGATCGCGGTGAAGTCCTCCTTGTTGTAGTCGATCACCTTGTCGGCGCCGAGGCCACGCACGTAGTCGTGGTTGCCGGCGCTGGCGGTGGCGATGACGGTGGCGCCGAGATACTTGGCGAGTTGCACGGCGAAGCCGGCGACGCCGCCCGCGGCGCCCTGGACCAGGATCGTCTGGCCGGCGCGGAGCTGGGCGCTGGTTTCGATGCCGGCAATCGCGGTGATGCTGATCAGGCCGAGCGCGGCCGCTTCCGCATGGCTCAGCGACGCGGGCTTCAGCGCCACCAGGTCCGCTTGCACCGCCACCTTCTCGGCATAGGTGCCTTCGACGCCCTGCGCCAGCACGCCGAACACCGCGTCGCCGACCTTCAGATCGGTCACGCCGGGGCCGACTTCGCTGACCAGGCCGGAAAAGTCGCGGCCGAGAATGTGCGGGAATTTGGTGAGCTTGTAGATGCCATTGCCGCGCCGGACCTTGGGGTCGGCGCCATTGATGCTGGCGGCGTGAATGTCGACCACGACTTCGCCGGCACCGGCGACCGGGTCCGGCGCCTCGCCGTAGGTCATCAGTTCGGTGCCGCCATGGCCGTTGAGGAGGATCGCCTTCATGAAAAGTACCTTTCTTGCGCTATTCGGGCGCGACTTAAACCCGCCTCGCACGCCGCGGTCCAGTGCCGCGACGGCACAGGCACACGCGTGATACCGGCTTTGGTCTTAGGCGCCGGGCGCTTGAGGTTTGGAACCGCCCGCTTATGTGCGGTGTCTTACGGCCAATCGACGCGTGGGGGAAGTTCACCCCCGAAAGGATCAGAAATGTCGCTGTTGTTTTCCGAAGCCAAACTGGGCTCGCTGCCATTGCAAAACCATCTGGTGATGTCGCCGCTGACGCGCAGCCGCGCCATCGGCAATATCCCGAACGATCTCATGGTCGAGTACTACCGCCAGCGCGCCTCCGCCGGGCTGATCATCACCGAAGGCACATCGCCCTCGCCCAACGGCCTTGGCTATGCGCGCATCCCGGGCATTTTCTCGGACGAACAGGTCGCCGGCTGGAAGAAGGTTACCGACGCGGTTCACGCCGGCGGCGCCAGGATATTCGTGCAGCTGATGCACACCGGCCGCATCGGCCATCCGCTCAACCTGCCGGCCGGCGCCCGCGTGCTGGCGCCGTCGGCCGTTGCCGCCGCCGGCCAGATGTTCACCGATGCCGAGGGCATGAAGCCGCATCCGACCCCGGTCGCCATGACGGAAGCCGATCTCGCCGCGACCAAGGCGGAATTCGTCACGGCGGCGACCAACGCCGTCAAAGCCGGCTTCGACGGCATCGAACTGCATGCCGCCAACGGCTATCTGCTGGAGCAGTTCATCCGGCCGAATTCCAACACGCGCACCGATCAATACGGCGGCACCATCGAGAACCGCGCGCGTTTCGTTCTCGAAGTCGTCGAGGCGACCATCGCGGCCATCGGCAAGGACAAGGTCGGCATCCGCCTGTCGCCGTTCGGCGTATTCAACGACATGCCGAGCTATCCCGAAATGGAATCGGACTACGCCTATCTGGCCGAGAAGCTGAACGCGTCGGGATTGGCCTACATCCATCTGGTCGATCACTCGGCGCAAGGCGCGCCGGTTGTACCCGACTCCATCAAGGCGACGTTCCGCAACACCTTCAAGCGCACGCTGATCCTGTCGGGCGGCTACGACGCCGCGCGCGCGGAGAAGGACCTGGCCGACGGCAAAGGCGATCTGGTCGCCTTCGGCAAGGCGTTTCTGGCCAACCCGGATCTGGTCGCGCGCTGGAAGAAAGGCGCGCCGCTGAACGCCTTCGACGCCAGCACCTTCTATACGCCGGGCCCGAAGGGCTATACCGATTACCCGACGATGGCCGCCTAGCGATAACGCGTGGCGTGAGCTGCCCGCTCACGCCACGCGACCCTCAAAGAGGGCGGCCGCACGCGTTGGAAGGTCGCCATGATTCCCTGGATCCATCTCGATACCGCCCAAGTCCCCGGCGGCGGCGATCCGCTGCACCTGAAGCAGCGCGGGTCGGAGTTCAAGATTTCGCTCGGCACGCAGGAGCTGATGAGCAGCCGCCTGAGCGCGACCGAGCAGGCGCTGGCGACCATCGGCTGCGAGCCGATCCGCGGCCGCGACAAACCGCGCGTTCTGATCGGCGGCCTCGGCATGGGCTTCACCCTGCGCGCCGCGTTGATCGTTCTCGGCGAGAAGGCAGAGATCGTGGTTGCCGAACTGGTGCCGGCGGTGGTGGCCTGGGCGCGCGGCCCGATGGCCGACCTGTTCGGCACCAGCCTGACCGATCCGCGTGTCACCATCCGCGAAACCGATGTCGGCAAACTGATCCGGTCCGGCCGCGGCAAATACGACGCCATTCTGCTCGACGTCGATAACGGGCCCGAAGGGCTGACGCGCGAGGCCAACGATGCCCTCTACGATTTCGACGGCCTTGGCGCCGCCTATGAGGCGCTGCGGCCCGGCGGCGTGCTGGCGGTGTGGTCGTCGGCGCCCGATCCGAAATTCACCGCGCGGCTGCACAAGACCGGCTTCGAGGTGAAGGAAATCCCGCTGCGCGCCAAGGGCCCGCGCGGCGGCGCCCGGCACTTCATCTGGACCGCGACCCGCGCGGCGTAAGACTTTCGTTCCGCGATGGAACTCACTCCTCCCCCACGGGTTCATCCTGAGTTCCCGACAAGCAGGTGGTGGCGAGAGATCGATGAAATTCGACTGTGTGATCATTGGCGGCGGGCCGGCGGGACTGACCGCCGCCATTTATCTCGGGCGCTTCCGGCGCAAGGTGCTGGTGGTGGACGCCGGCCACAGCCGGGCGCTCTCCATCCCCACCAGCCACAATTATCCCGGCTTTGCCGATGGCATATCCGGGGCCGAACTGATGCGCGTGCTGCGCGAGCAGGCCGTCCAATACGGCGCGCAGCTCAAAACCGGACTGGTCTCACGGCTGACGCGGGACAACGATGGTTTTTCGCTCACCATCGACGGTGAGACGGTGACGTCGCCGCGCATTCTGCTGGCCACCGGCCTGAAGGATCACGCGCCGGACATGCCCGGTCTGCATCAGGCGGTGGCCGATACGTCGATCCGCTATTGCCCGGTCTGCGATGCCTATGAGGCGACCGACCTGAGTATTGCCGTGCACGGCTCGATCAAGGATGCCGAATCCAAGGCGCTGTTCATGCGCACCTACAGCCGCGACGTGACGCTGGTGCCGGATCACGATGACATCGACCGCGAGGCCCGCGCCCGGCTGGCGCAGGCCGGGGTTGCCGTCTCCGAGGCCGCCGCCGATATCCGGCCGATGGACGGCGGCATCCAGGTGGAACTGCGCAATGGCCACGCGTTGCAGTTCGACGTGCTGTATCCTGTGCTCGGCTGCGACGTTTATTCAGGCCTGGCGACGGGTCTCGGCGCGCGCAGCACCGATGTCGGCTGCGTGATCGTCGACGACAAGCAGCAAACCAACATCGAGGGCCTCTACGCGGCCGGCGATGTGGTGTCCGACCTGCACCAGTTGAGCGTCGGCGCCGGACACGCCGCGATCGCCGCCACCGCGATCCACCGCAGCCTGCCGGCGAACTTCCGCTGACACGGCGTCGCATGAAGATCGCCACCTTCAACATCAACAACATCAACCGGCGGCTGCCAAACCTGCTGCACTGGCTGAAGACGGCGCGACCCGACATCGTCTGCCTGCAGGAATTGAAGGCGGCCGACGCCGCGTTTCCCGCAGCGGCGCTGACGAAGGCCGGCTACGCGGCTGTGTGGCGGGGGCAGCAGACCTGGAACGGCGTTGCCATTCTGTCGCGCGGCGCCGCGCCGATCGTCACCCGCACCGCTCTGCCGGGCGAACGCGACGACACCCAGAGCCGCTACATCGAGGCCGCGGTCGACGGCATCCTGGTTGGCTGCCTCTATCTGCCCAACGGCAATCCGCAGCCGGGACCTAAATTCGATTACAAGCTCAAATGGTTCAAGCGCCTCGCGACGCATGCCAAGCGCCTGTTGCGCGAGGGCGTGCCGGTCGTGCTGGCCGGCGACTACAACGTGGCACCGACCGAACTGGACATCTACGCCACCAAGTCGTGGAGCAACGATGCGCTGGTGCAGCCGGCGAGCCGCGCCGCTTACGCGAATCTGGTCAAGCAAGGCTGGACCGACGCCATCCGCACGCTGCATCCGGACGAACCCATGTTCACGTTCTGGCATTACATGCGCAACCGCTGGCCGCGCGACGCCGGCCTGCGGCTTGATCATCTGCTGCTGAGCCCGGCGCTTGCCGCACGCCTTGTCGACGCCGGCGTCGACCGGGCGGTGCGCGGCCGGCCAGACGCCAGCGATCACGCGCCGGCATGGGTGGAGCTGAGCGATGGCCGCCGCCCGCGAACCAAAAAAGCGGTGAAGAAGCGGCGTTAACGTGCCGCGCTCAGGCGCTGCCGCAAGGCATCGCGATCGACCTTGCCGGTGCGCCCGAGCGGCAACTCGGTGCCGAAGTGATAGACGTCCGGCCGCTTGTAGGCCTCGACGCGCTCGGTGACCCAGCGGCGCAATTCCTTTTCGTCGATGGCCTCGGCGCGCGGCACGATCAGCACGTGAATCCGTTCGCCCGCGATCTCGTCGGCGACACCGACGGTCAGCGCCGCCGCCACCGCCGGATGCTGTGCTAGTACGCCGTCGAGTTCGAGCGGCGACACCTTGGCGCCGGCGCGCGCGATCAGGTCCTTGCTGCGGCCGACCAGTTCCGGCGTACCGTCCGGCTTCAGCCGCGCCATATCGCCGGTGCGGAAATATCCGTCGGCGAAGGCGGCCGCGGTCAGCGCCGGCTGGTCGAGATAGCCGTTCATGATAAAGGGCGTCAGGATCTGCAACTCCCCGGCCTCGCCCGCCGGCACTTCGCGGCCTTGCGCATCGGCAATGCGAAATTTTTCGCTTTGCGAGATGCGGCCGATGCCGCTGGCGAAGGCCCCACCTTTCGCGGTCGGCAGGAAGAAATCGGAACTGGCGGTCTCCGTGAGGCCGTAGATGTCGGTGATCGCCGCGGTCGGCAGCAGTTCGGCGATGCGCTGGCCGAGCGCCGGGCTGAACGGTTCGCCGCCGGTGTGGATGCGGGTCAGCGCGAGACCGCCGCGCAACGGCGAACGCACCGCCGCCTCGGTCGCCAGCAGCTTGCGCAACATGGTCGGCACGAACGCGGCGTCGGTGATGCGCTGCGCGGCGAGATCATCGATCAGCGTCGCCGCGTCGAAGCGCGCGCGCATGACGACGCTGCCGCCCGTCAGCAAAGTCAGCAGCGTGAACCAGATGCCGAAGATGAAGGTGATCTGGAGCACCAGCAGCGCCCGCGTCGCCGGCGTGAATTTCAGATGGCTGTCGATCTCCTGCAGCTTGCGGGCGAAGGCGTCGTGACCGATCACCACGCCCTTGGGCGCGCCGGTCGAGCCCGACGTGAAGATGATGAGCGCCGCGTCTTTCAGCAGCGGGCGCTCCGGCGGCGGCGGATGGTCGCCGATGCGCAGCGCCCGGCCGTCCAGCAGCATGATGCGCGCCTGCGCCGCGCTGCGCGTCACCTCGGTCGCCACCGGCGGCGCGTCGCGGCTGACGGGCACCACCACGCCGCCGGCGGCCCAGACGCCGAGAAAGGCGGCAATGTCCGCCGGCGCATTGGCGATCGGCACCAGCACCGGCTCGTCGGCGCGCAGGCCCTGCACCCGCAGCGCTTCGGCGATCGTCCGCGCGCTGGCGGCGAGTTCGGCATAGCTGAGACAATACTCGCCGCCGTCGAGGGCGGCGGCATCGCCGAATGTCTCGCAAGCCGCGAACAGCCGCGCATCGAGCCGTTCGGTCATGGCGCGAACCGCGCGTCGCGCCAGGCGATCGCCGCGCGCAAGCCATCGCGCCGCGCGATCTCCATGAAGCGCTGCTTGTCGGCGGAGCCTTCACCTTCGATGGCGAGATCGATGTCGAGCGCTTCATCGAGGGCTTCGGTCAGCCCCATGATCTCGAACTGCCGGTTGATGGCGCGCTTGGTGTGCTGCACCAGCGACGGATCTATCACAGCGATATGCTTGGCCATCGCCATCGCCGCCGCCTCGACTTCGGCCGGCGGCACCACACGATTGATCAGACCGATCGCATGCGCTTCCTTGGCCGGGATGCGGTCGGCACCGGTCAGGATGATTTCCTTGGCACGCTTGGGTCCGACCAGCCACGGCAGGATCATCACGACGATGCCGGCGCCGAACTTCAGCTCCGGCTCGCCGAAGGTCGCATCGTCGGCGGCGATGGTGATGTCGCAGCACAATGCCAGCTCGCAGCCGCCGGCCAGACAATAGCCGTTGACGGCGGCGATGGTCGGCTTCTTCAGCGACCAGAACCGCTTCACCGCCTGGAAGTCGCGGTCGAGAATCTCGCGCCATTGCGCGGCGCCAGAGGGCTGCGTCGCCATCTGCTCCTTGAGGTCGAAACCGGACGAGAAATTCCCGCCGGCGCCCTTGACCACCAGCACCCGCACGGCGGCGGCGGCCTCGACGATATCGAGGGCGTCCTGCAATTCCCCCAGCATCTGCTTGTTGATGGCGTTGAGGCGCTGCGGCCGGTTCAGTGTCAGCACCGCCACCGGCTGATCGGCTTGCAGTTCGATCGTCTGGAATTCCGCCATTCGTACAGCGCCCCGGCCTTGCGTGAGCGAGAACGATAGCAAGGGGCCCACCGGCTAACAATGCGGGCAAAACGCCCGGTCTTATTCGGGGGCCACCCTCGCCAAATCGCCGTAAAGACCCTATCTGATGAGGAACCCAAGCTGCGGAGCCGCCATGACAGACCCTGCCCTCTCCTCCTTGATCGACCGCGCCGGTCTCGACAAAAGCAAGGTCCGCCAGATCATCGGCCGCGGCCTGGAAGGCGCCGACGATGGCGAGCTGTTCCTTGAATATCGGCAGGCGGAAGTGCTGGCTTTCGACAACGGCCGGCTCAAGCAGGCGACCTACGACACGGCGCAAGGTTTCGGTCTGCGCGCGGTCAAGGACGAAGCGGTTGGCTATGCGCACGCCTCCGATTTGTCGGAAGGCGCGCTGGCCCGCGCCGCCGAAGCGGTGCGCGCCGTCAAAGGCGGCCACAGCGGCAAATATGCCGAGGCGCCCGGCCGCACCAACCAGAAACTCTACAGCGATGAAAACCCGCTCGGCGAGCCGTCCTTCGAAACCAAGGTGAAGCTGCTGGAGCAGATCGACGCCTATGCGCGCGCCAAGGATCCGCGCGTACGGCAGGTCACCGCCAGCGTCGCCGCGACGTGGCAGGTCGTCGAAATCCTGCGCGCCGACGGCGAGAGCTATCGCGATGTGCGCCCGCTGGTTCGCCTGAACGTCTCGGTCGTGACCGGCGACGGCGACCGCCAGGAAAGCGGCAGTCATGGTTTTGGCGGCCGCGAAGGCTATGCGCGTTTCATCGAAACGCATTCATGGCAAGGTGCGGTCGACGAAGCCGTGCGTCAGGCGCTGGTCAATCTCGACGCGGTCGCCGCCCCGGCCGGCGAAATGGACGTGGTGCTCGGCGCCGGCTGGCCCGGCGTCATGCTGCACGAAGCGGTCGGGCACGGTCTCGAAGGCGACTTCAACCGCAAGAAGACATCGGCCTTTGCCGGCCTGATGGGCCAGCGCGTCGCCGCCAAGGGCGTCACCGTGGTCGACGACGGCACCATGCAGTCGCGGCGCGGCTCGCTCTCCATCGACGACGAAGGCACGCCCACCAACCGCACGACGCTGATCGAGGACGGCATCCTGGTCGGCTACATGCAGGACCGCCAGAACGCGCGGCTGATGGGCATGAAGCCGACCGGCAACGGGCGTCGCGAATCTCACGCGCACGTGCCGATGCCGCGCATGACCAACACCTACATGCTGGCCGGCGGACACGAGCCGGCCGAGATCATCGCCTCGGTGAAGAACGGCCTCTACGCCGTCAGCTTCGGCGGCGGCCAGGTCGACATCACCTCGGGCAAATACGTGTTCCAGTGCACCGAGGCCTACAAGATCGAGAACGGCAAGGTCACGGCGCCCGTCAAAGGCGCCATGCTGATCGGCAACGGGCCGACCGACCTGCACCGCATCTCGATGATCGGCAACGACTTCGCGCTCGACCCCGGCATCGGCACCTGCGGCAAGAACGGCCAGGGCGTGCCGGTCGGCGTCGGTCAGCCCAGCCTGCGCATGGACCGGATCACCGTCGGCGGCACGGCGTAGCTAAAAATACGCAATCGCCCGGCCGCAGATCGCCACCGCCAGCCAGATCGTCAGCGACAGGATGCCGGCCGTGCGCGCCGCCGCAGGCAGCGGCGCGAGTGGCGGCAGATGACGTATCCGGGGCGCGGTGACCCATTCGAACACCGCGATGTTGATCAGCCCGAGCGCGATCAGGCCGAGCTTGATCAGGAAGACCGCGTTCATGATGACGTGGCTGGCTTCGGCCGCGAACAGCACGAATCCGGACAGGACCAGGCCTGCGAAAGCCGCCATGGCGGCAGTGCGCGCGCCGCGCAACACGCGGCCCGGCGCGGTCGCGGCGAACAGCCCCGTCATGCGCAGGTCCATCACGGCGATGGCGCCGGCAAAGCAAACCAGCGCAACGATGTGGCCGACATTGGCCACTGGATAGGCCCACAGCGACTGGCGGATACCCGCCGCGAAGTCCGATTGCTCGAGAGCGACGAAAACCGCGGGCGCGCTGTCCAGCATCGGCTAGCGCATCTCGTAGGACTTGCCGTCGACGGTGATGCGCTCGGCCCGCATCTCGTCCTTCTCCACGGTCGACGGATAGCCGTAGACCGTCACCGTCTTGCCGACCGCAATCAGGGGCGCCATCGCTCCCCGGTTGTTCATGCGCGCCGTCGGCGCCAGCGTCGCGGTCCAGACCTTATCGCTGGCCTTGATCTGGATGGTGGCGTGCGGATTCTCGTACTTCGAGGTGACGATGGGTCCGGTCACCGTGACCGGCTTGCTGGCGTCATAGCTGCCCCAGCCGTGATGCGCGAGCGCCGGGCCGGCGGCCAGGCCGGCGGCGACCGCCAGCAGAACAATGCGTCTGGTGAGGGTCTTCGACATTGACGTCTCCTGGCGTGACAGTGCCGATTGCACGGCGTGAATTGCGCTAGCGCACGACACCCGACAGGCAACATGGCTTGCGCCGGGGCGGCGTGATCCGGTCCTTGAGAAAGCAACGTGCGGTTTGGCCGATGTATCCGGGCCGGACATAGGTCCAGGCGCGACATTTGTTCTCACCCTCGCAGGCGGCCCTGCAGGCGGCTGCGGTCGGGTCAGGCGCCATGTCGAAATCGCGATAGTCGCCGCCGAGCCGGTCGATCGAGGATTCGATCGCGTTTGCGCGCGGCTCATCGACGGCGGCGCCGCGCACGCCGGAGACGCAGCATTTGGCGGCGACCGGTGGCGGCACGGACGATTTCAGCCAGCAGGTGGCCTGCGCATTGGCGGTGCGCGGGTAGGAGAAGCTCCAGGCCCGGCAGCGCCCTTCGCGTTCGCAGCGCGATGCGCATTCCGCCGGATCGCCGCTCTTGACCGGGAAGCTGGCATAGTCACCGCCGCGGCGATCGAATCCCGATTGCGCGTGCGCGGAGCCGGTCAGCCCGACAACGGCAACCGCCAGCAACCCGGCCAAAACATAAAAGAACCGCTTCCGCATGCTTAACCGCCAGCCTGAGCCCAACGGCAGTATCGTAACGCAGGGGGACGATCCCGGCGCGCACATTCTCGGCATCGGTGATTGCAGGCGGAAAATTTTGCGCCCGCCGGAGGGGCCGGCGGGCGCTTGATCCGGCCGCGAGAGGGGATATTCGCGGCGGCGGATCGGGCGGCCGGCGAGAGGGCACCGGCCGTTTCGGTAAACTCAGAAGGCGAGCCGCGCCGGCCGGTCGGTGGCCGGACGGCTGAAACCGCTCTCCGCCGCCGCGGGCTCCCGCGGCGCCAGCGCCGGGGCCGCCAGGACGCGGTTCATGCGGCGCTCGATGGCGCGCTCGCGCAACAGCGCGGTCGGGTCCTCCCAGAACGGTTCGGAGAAGGCATCCCGCACATCGGCGCGTGTCAGGCCGATGTCGGCGAGCATGTGGCGGTCCAGCGCCGCCAGCACCCGGGCATCGCGGCGGTTGCGCTGGGCCTGGGCCAGACGCTTGAGCCAGTGAGTCACCAGCGCGAGAACCGAGGCGAAGCCCCGCAGGAGAGTGCTGCCGGCGATCGGCAAAACGGGAAAATGAACGGTCATGTCAGGCTCCATCAATCGCGGTTTGAAGCGGCAAATTCGCTGTGCCCGCCCACCGCAACCACCCGAAACCGGCACCCGATTCCTGCGTGGTCGCGTCTGTATGCGCCGGGGCTATTGATTAGTGAAACGAATGTTTTTAATCTGATTGATCAGCAATAGTGATGCGGCGCCAAAGGCCGAAAATACGGATTTTCCCATGACCGCCCTGCTCGACGTCGATCAGTTGCGCACCTTCATCGCCATCGCCGAAAGCGGCAGCTTCACGCGGGCCGCGGAGGTGGTGAACAAGACCCAGTCCGCCGTCTCGATGCAGATGAAGCGGCTGGAAGAGCGGCTGGAGCGGCCAATCTTTGCCCGCGACGGCCGCGCCTCGAAGCTCACCGAAGACGGCCAACGCCTGCTCGATTACGCCCGCCGCATCGTCAAGCTGAACGTTGAAACCATCGCCGCCTTCTCCGACGCCGAACTGTCGGGCCGGGTGCGGCTGGGCGTGCCCGACGATTATGCCGACCGTTACCTGCCCGAGATCATGGCGCGCTTTTCCAGGGCCTACCCCGGCGTTGAACTGACCGTGATCTGCGAGCCGTCGGTCGATCTCCTGGAGCGCATCGACGCGCACGAGATCGATCTGGCCATCGTCACCAATTGCGACAGCAAGCGTCCGTCGGAGCCATTCCGCCGCGAGCGGCTGCTGTGGGTGACGTCGAACCGCCATCCGACCCATCTCGAAGAGCCGCTGCCGGTCGCACTGGGACGGCCGACCTGCAGCTGGCGGCGCATTGCGATCGAGCGGCTGGAGGCGGTTGGACGGCCTCACCGCGTTTTGTATTCGAGTTCGAACGCCGGCGCGGTCGCGGCTGCAGTGCTGGCGGGCCTTGCGGTCTCGGTGCTGGCCGAATCCGGCTTGCGGCCCGGCATGCGCGTGCTGACGGCGGCGGAAGGTTTCCCCGAATTGCCGGCCTGCCGCGTCGGCCTGGTGCGCAGCCCGCACGAAGGCTCGACGCTGGCCGACGCCTTGGCCGAACACATCATCTCGTCGCTCGACAACCTGTCGGAAGCGCAGGCGGCGGAGTAGACTCCTTCCCTCTCCCCGCAAGCGGGGAGAGGGAAGTCAGTCAGCAAATCTCGGCCGCCTTGGCGTCCAGCACCCGCACCACATCCGCCGGCGCCAGTTCGACCTGCAAGCCGCGCCGGCCGCCGTTGACGACGATGCGCTCGAAGGCAAGCGTCGACTGCTCGATGAACACCCGCGCCCGCTTCTTCTGGCCGAAGGCCGATATGCCGCCGACGTGATAGCCGGTAATGCGCTCGGCCTCCGCCGCACCGAGCATCGCCGCGCTCTTGGCGCCGGCTGCGGCGGCGAGCTTCTTCAGGTTCACCTCGCGATCGGACGGTGCCAGCACGCACACGACGTCATTGCCCGCCTTGGCCATCAAGGTTTTCAACAGCCGGGCCGGCTCGATGCCCAGCGCCTCGGCGGCCTGCATGCCGATGCGCTCGGCGTTCGGGTCGTAGTCATATTCGTGCAGACGGAAGGCGACTTTGGCCTTCTCGAGCGCGAGCGTGGCGGGCGTGGATTTGGCCATTGGCGCTTACCCCGTATCTCGTCATGGCCGGCCTTGTCCCGGCCATCCATGACTTACTTCGGATCAGCAAGACGTGGATGCCCGGCACAAGGCCGGGCATGACGGCGGAGAGACCGGCGCTCGCCGCCCCTCAATACATATAGTCTTCGTAAATGCGGTCGACATTGCCGCCCCACTCGCCGTGGTACTTCTCGAGCAATTCCTCGGCCGGCGTGATGCCGCGCGCGATCGATTCCTCCAGCGGCCGCAGATAGCGCGTCTCGTCGCGGCCGTTGCGGTCGAGATTCTTGCGCCGCGCCAAGCCGCGCGAGGCCAGCCGCAGCGTTTCCTGCGCCAGCGTCAGGACGTTGCGGCCGCGGATCTCGGCCTTGAAGCCGAGCTTCGGCACGTCGTCGCGCAACTTCTGCCGCTCTTCGGCGGTCCAGTCCTTGACCATGTCCCAGCAGGCGTTGAGCGCATCGTCGTCGTAGAACAGGCCGACCCAATAGGCCGACAGCGACGGCAGCCGGCGCCACGGTCCGCCGTCGGCGCCGCGCATTTCCAGATACCGCTTCAGCCGCACCTCGGGAAAAATCGTGCTGAGGTGATTGGCCCAGTCGGAAATGGTCGGCCGCTCGCCCGGCAGTACGTCGAGCTTGCCGGCGAAGAAGTCCTTGAAGGACTTGCCCGAGACGTCGATGTAGCTGTCGCCGCGCTTGATGAAATACATCGGCACGCCGAGCGCGTAGTCGACATAGCGCTCGAAGCCCATGCCGTCTTCGAACGTCCACGGCAGCATGCCGGCGCGGTTGTTGTCGGTGTCGGTCCAGATCTGCGAGCGCATCGACAGGAAGCCGTTCGGCTTGCCTTCGGTGAACGGCGAATTGGCGAACAGCGCGGTGGCGACCGGCTGCAACGCCAGTGACACGCGCAACTTTTTCACCATGTCGGCTTCGGAGGAGAAGTCGAGGTTCGCCTGCACCGTGCAGGTCCGGTACATCATGTCGAGGCCGTAGGAGCCGACCTTCGGCATGTAATTGGTCATGATCTTGTAGCGGCCTTTCGGCATGACCGGCATATCGTCCCGGCTCCAGTTCGGCGTCATGCCGAGGCCGAGAAAGCCGATGCCGAGCGGCTTGGCGACTTCGCGCACCTGCGCCAGATGGGCGAACAATTCGGACGCGGTCTGGTGCACGGTCTCGACCGGCGCGCCGGACAGTTCGAACTGGCCGCCCGGCTCCAGCGAGATCGCGCCGCCGCCGGTGACGTCGAACATGCCGATGATGTTCTCGCCCTCCATGATCGGCTCCCAGCCGAGCAAGGTGTGCATGCCTTCCAGCAGCGCGTGGATGCTGCGCCGGCCTGAATAAGGCACGGGGCGATGGCCTTCGATGGTGAAGGCGAATTTCTCATGCTCGGTGCCGACGCGGAACTGCGCCTTCGGCTTGCAGCCCGCTGCGAGCCAGGCGACGAGTTCGTCGCGTGTCTCGATGGGGGTCATGTCGATCTGGTCGCGCGCCATGCAGGGTCCGGCAAAATTTCGCCGCGACCTTAATCATGAGACGGCCGAAAGGGCAATGCGGGCAGGCGCTAGGCGGTCAAGGCGTTTTCGCGGGGCCACAGCAGCCGCGCGGCGGCGACCGCGACCAGCATGCCTGTCAGTTGGGCCAGGACGAAAGCCGGCACGCCGGCCGGCGCAATACCGGCAAAGGTGTCGGACAAGGCTCGCGCAATCGTGACCGCCGGATTGGCGAACGATGTCGAGGCGGTGAACCAGTAGGCCGCGGTGATGTAGAGGCCGACCGCATAGGGCGCGGCGAGCGGCGCCCGCGCAAGACAACCGAAGATCGTCAGCAGAAGCCCGAACGTGGCGATCGCCTCGGCGAACCATTGCGGCGGCCCGGAGCGCACCTTCATCGACAGCTGCACCAGTGGCAGATCGAACATGGCATGCGCGGCCAGCACACCGACAATTCCGCCGGCGACCTGCGCGGCAATATAAGCCAACACATCGCCGCGGACGAACTCGCCGCGCAAGGCGAAGGCGAGCGTCACCGCGGGATTGAAATGCGCGCCCGACACCGGGCCGAAGATCAGGATCAGCACGACGAGCATCGCACCGGTCGGCAACGTATTGCCGAGAAGGGCCAGTGCCACGTTTCCGCCGGCAAGATTGTCGGCCATGATGCCGGAGCCGACCACCGCCGCGAGCAGAAACGCCGTGCCGAGCGCTTCGGCGAACAGACGGCGTGGCAGAGGCGCTTCGCTCACGACACAATCCGGTTGCGGCTGCTGCATACTCCGCTCATTCCCGCGCAAGCGGGAATCCAGCTTCGTTAGTCTGGGTCCCCGCTTTCGCGGGGACGAACGGAGACTGCGCAGCACCGATATCCTTGAGCCGTTTGTGAAGCACCATCTTGTCGAGCCTGGCGAGTGGCAGCGCCAGAAACAATTCGATGCGGCGGCTGAGCATGCGATAGGCGTCCCTGAACGCCAGCGCGATTTCCGCCTCGGTACCGGTCGCGGCCGCCGGATCCGGCACGCCCCAATGCGCCGTCATCGGCTGGCCCGGCCACACCGGGCAGGATTCGCCGGCCGCGTCGTCGCAAACGGTGAAGACGAAATCCATCTCCGGCGCATTCTGCTGCGCGAACTCAGCCCAGCTCTTGGAACGGAAGCCGGCCACGTCATACCCAAGACTGCGCAGCAGCTTGAGCGTGCCGGGATTGACCGCGCCTTTCGGCTGGCTGCCGGCGCTGAAAGCGCGGAAGCGGTCTTTGCCTTCGCGGTTGAGGATGGCTTCGGCGATCACCGAGCGCGCCGAATTGCCGGTGCAGAGGAACAGTACGTTATAGATGCGGTCCGACATCGAGATTTCCCGATCACACGGTTTGCTTGCTGCGTTTGGCGGAAGGCTTGCAGGCCGCGACCGGCGCGCATTGTTCGGGCGCGCCGCCACAGCAATTATCGGTGAGATAGGCGACCAGCGCGTTCATCGTCTCGAAGCGCGCGGCGTAGATCATCGAGCGGCCGTCGCGGCGCACGGTGACCAGACCGGCCGCGCGCAGACGGTCGAAGTGAAAGGTCAGCGTGTTCGGCGCAAGTTCAAGCGTGTCGGCGATCGCGCCCGCGGACAGGCCGTCGGGGCCCGCCTGCACCAGCAGGCGATAGACGCCGAGACGATTGTCCTGCGCCAGGGCGGCAAGCGCCGCGACCGCATCTGACTGTTCCATATTTCAACGAATATTGAAATGAAAACGGTGAGTCAAGCGCTCGAATGAACCGGACAGGTCCGAGGCGGCCATGCGCGCGCGGCCCTGTTGTTTGAAAGGCCCGGGCCGGCCTGCCCCCTTTTTCCTTCCCTTGCAGGGAATGGAGCGCCGGGAGGCGCCAGGGGTTTGCGAGACCCCTTCTGGCGAGGCTTGCGAGGCCCCGCCGCACGCCGGACCGGAACAGGTTTGCGAGACCTGTTCCGGAGGCGCGCGCCGGCCCGCGCCGAGTTGGCGAGACCCGAGGCGGCGGCGCTGCGCCTCCCGGCGCTCCACCATCGAACCGGCCACCGGCCGGCCCTAAATCACGAGGCGCATTGTCGGCACCCCGCCCTGTCCCGCCGCCCGGTGCGTCATGACACGCCGGTCGCACGGCAAAGAGACTGGGAATATATGCAGGAACGCCGCGGACAGTCACGACTATAATCCTTTCGACGGTCCGGCCCCACCGGGCAGCCTGCGCGCCGCCGGCGTGGCAATGGTGCTGGGCAAAACCGTCATGAAAGCCCGCATGGTTCCCATTTCGTTCTTTTGCAATCGACCGCTTTCGTCTATTGATCGGCCCATGGAATTCTCACCGCACCAAGACGCCGCGCTCGAAGCGGTCGCCCGCTGGCTCAAGGACAAGCCGGGCAGCAACGGCACCCCGGCCATCTTCCGGCTGTTCGGCTATGCCGGCACCGGCAAGACCACGCTGGCGAAGCACCTGGCCGAACATGTCGACGGCGAGGTCAAGTTCGCCGCCTTCACCGGCAAGGCCGCCTCGGTGATGCGCGGCAAGGGCTGCCACGGCGCCTCGACCATCCACAGCCTGATCTACCGCGCCCGCGAGAGCGGCGAGGAAGTGCCGAACTTCGACCTGTGGGACGAGGCGCCCGCCTCCAAGGCCGAACTGATCATCATCGACGAATGCTCCATGGTCGACGCCGAACTCGGCCGCGACCTGCTGTCGTTCGGCGTGCCGCTTTTGGTGCTGGGCGATCCGGCGCAGTTGCCGCCGATCCAGGGCGGCGGCTTTTTCACCGAGGCCGAGCCCGACGTGATGCTGACCGAAGTGCATCGCCAGGCCAAGGACGACCCGATCATCCGGCTGTCCATGGACATCCGCGCCGGCGAGTATCTCGAGCCCGGCCGTTATGGCGAGACCGAGGTCGTGCGCAAGGCGGACCTCGATCCGCAGCGCGTGCTGGAAGCCGACCAGGTGCTGGTCGGCCGCAACGCCACGCGGCGCGCCTACAACAACCGCATGCGCGAGCGGCGCGGCTTCGAAGGCGACATGCCATCGGCCGGCGACAAGCTGGTCTGCCTGCGCAATAACCGCAAGAAGGGCCTGTTCAACGGCGGCCTGTGGTCGGTGAAGGATCGCGGCGGCCGCAAGACCGGCATCATGACCATGCGGCTGCTGCCGGACGACGAAACGGCGACGCGCGGCGTCAAGGTGTCGGTGCGGCCGGAATGCTTCACCGGCGGCATCGAGCAGATCGACTGGCAGCGCCGCAAACCCTATGACGAGTTCGACTACGGCTATGTGCTGACGGTGCACAAGGCGCAAGGCTCGCAGTGGGACGACGTGGTGCTGTTCGACGAGAGCTTCGCGTTTCAGGAGAGTCGCGAGCGCTGGCTCTATACCGGCGTCACCCGCGCGGCGAAGAAGCTCACGGTGGTGATGTAGCCGGCCGTCGGGCTAATCCAGCCCGACGCGGTCGAAATGCCCGCGCAGCAGCTTCATGTTGCGCTTGTTGGCGCGCCACAGCACGTCGAAGGCGTCGCCGACCAGCGGCACGGCGCCGAACACAGCATCCACCGCAACATTGCCAGCCATGCGCACGACGAGATGGCGCGGCGCGCCGAGCTCGCGCGCCTGCTTGACGATGTAGAGCGACACCGCCGCGGTCGCCAGATCGCCGATGCCGGGCACCAGGCCGAACACCGCGTCGAGACCGACGGTGCGGCGTGTGCCGGGGATAACCAGCGCGGCATCCATCAAATTGGCCAGCCAGTCGAGCCGCGCCAGCGCGGCCTCGCGCGAGGCGCGGGTGTGGCGGCGCGGGCGAAACTCGTCGTCGAGGGGCATGGTGCGGCTATTGGGCATGCCGACGCACATAGGCATGCGGCACGCCGCCGCAAGTGTTTTATGTAAAATGACATAAGGAGACACACATTCTGACGTCATCACCCAGTAAACGCAGGCAGTAGACTTGGTCATGGCCGGGCTTGACCCGGCCATCCATGAGGCCGCGCGTCAGATGCGGGACTTTCAGCACGTCTTTGCCGCGTCGCGCTTCATCATGGATGCGCGGGTCGAGCCCGCGCATGACGGAGAATGACGCACGCCTTACATGAGCGGCGGATAACCGAATTTTCCGGACGCAAGCGGCGCTACGCCGCCTTCTTCGTCTTTGGCGGCGCGAAGCGGCCGTAGAAGGTCTCGTTCTTCTCGGCCATCTCCAGCAGCAACTTGTTGGGCGCAAAGCGGGCGCCGAACTTCGCCTCGAGCCGCCGGCAGAGCTCGACGAACTTCTTCGTCCCCATCATGTCGATGAAGGACAGCGTGCCGCCGGTGAAGGGGGCAAAGCCGAAACCGAGGATGGAGCCGACATCGGCCTCGCGCACGTCGGTCAGCACCTGCTCTTCGAAGCAGCGCGCGGTCTCCAGCGCCTGAATGCCGAGCAGCCGCATCTTCAACTCGGCGACGTCGATCGAGTCGGGATTGAGTTTGACCGTCTGCAACTCGGCCAGGCCCGGCCACAGTTTCTTCGGGCCATTGGCGGGATAATCATAGAAACCCTTGCCGTTCTTGCGGCCAAAACGGCCCCGTTTCTCGACCAGTTCCTCCAGCAGGGTCTTCTGGCGCGGCTCGATGGCGTCCGGTCCGAGATCGGCTTCGGTCGCCTTCAGAATCTTCCACGCCAGGTCAACCGCCACTTCGTCGTTCAGCGACAACGGGCCGACCGGCATCCCGGCCATGCGGCCGACATTCTCGATCATCGCCGCCGGCACGCCGTCGGCCAGCATCAGATGACCCTCGCGGATATAGGTTCCGACCACGCGCGAGGTGTAGAAGCCGCGCGCGTCATTGACCACGATCGGCGTCTTGCGGATGGCGCGGACATAGTCGAGCGCCACCGCCAGCGCCTTGTCGCCGGTGTCCTTGCCGAGGATGATCTCGACCAGCATCATGCGGTCGACCGGCGAGAAGAAGTGAATGCCGACAAAGCGCGGCGGGTCCTTGAACTCGGATGCCAGCGACGAGATCGGCAGCGTCGAGGTGTTGGACGCGAACACGGTGTTGTCGCCGATCGCCGCCTGGATTTTGGCAATGACCTCGGACTTGACCTTGCGGTCCTCGAACACCGCCTCGATCACCAGGTCGCAGCCCTTCAGCGCGCCATAATCGGCGCTCGGCGTGATCAGCGCCAGCAGCCCGTCGCGCTCGGCGCTTTTCATGCGGCCCTTGGCGACGCGGTCGCTCAATGACTTGTGCAGCGCCGCCTTGCCCTTCTCGGCCGTCTCTTGGTCGCGATCGATCAGCACGACATTGAGGCCGGCCGCGGCGCTGACCTGCGCAATGCCGGCGCCCATGAAACCGGCGCCGACCACGCCGACGGTCTTGATGGCCGATGCCGGCGCGCCAGCGGGGCGGCGCGCGCCCTTGTTGAGGTCCTGCATCGACACGAACAGCGTGCGGATCATCGCGGCCGCTTCCGGGGAGCGCAGGATCTTGGCAAACCAGCGCGACTCGACGCGCAAGGCAACGTCCATCGGCAATTGCAAGCCTTCATAGACGACCTGCATGATGGCGCGCGCGGCCGGATAATTGTCGTAGGTCTCGCGCCGGTAGATCGCGTTCGCCGCCGGGAACGTCATCATGCCGGCCTTGGAATAGACCAGCCCGCCGGGAAACTTGAACCCCTTCACATCCCACGGCGCCTCGGCCTTGCCGCCGGCCTTGATCCACTCCTTCGCCGTCTTTACCAGATCGTCTTGCGGCACCACGGCGTCGATCAGCTTCATCGCCTTGGCGCGGTCGGTCTTGAGCTGGTCGCCCTTGAGCAGGAATTGCAGCGCATCGGCCGGCTGCAGCATGCGCGCGATGCGCTGCGTACCGCCGGCCCCGGGGAACAGGCCGATCTTGATTTCCGGCAGCCCCAGCCTTGTCTTCGGATTGTCGGCGGCAACGCGGTGATGACAGGCCAATGCCAGTTCGAAGCCGCCGCCCATCGCCGTGCCGTTGATGGCGCAAACGAACGGCTTGCCGCAGGTCTCCAGCCGCCGGTAGAGCTGCGACAGCTTGCGGCTTTCCTCGAATACGAAGGCGGCCGCGGCCTCCTCGCCCTGGCTGCGCACCTTCTCGGCGTAGATCGCGCCCATGCGCTCCAGCATGGTCAGATCGGCGCCGCCGCAGAACGTATCCTTGCCCGAGGTGATGACCGCGCCCTTGATGGCGGCGTCACCGGCCACTTTCTCGACGATGCCGGACAGTTCCTCGATCACCTCCATGGTGATGACGTTCATCGACCGGTCGGGCATGTCCCAGGTGACCAGCGCGATGCCGTCGGCGTCGGTGTCGACTTTGAAATTGGCCATAACCGTTTCCTTTCTACACCTCCCCCATGGGGCGAGGGCGGCGCACGGCGTGCGCCGGGTGAGTTAGCTCAATACGGCTCGCCGTTATTGTGCAGATAGCGGCGGCTCTGTCCGTCACGCACCAGCATCAGATCGACATCCGGATAACGCACGTGTTCGGTCACCGAGCGCGTGCCGACTTCGAGATAGACCGCGTCACGGGCGCTGCGGTTGAGCAGCCGGTGGGCAATGCCGCTGCCGGCCTTGAAGCCGGCGGCATCGCCGGGCTTCAGCACCGTCTCGCCGTCGTTTTCGACGAGCACCAGCTCGCCTTCCAGCATCAGGATGAACTCGTCCTCCTCGGCGTGGCAGTGGCGCAGCGACGACGCCTGCCCCGGCTCGATGCGGGTGATGTTGACGCCGAACTGCGTGAGCCCCACGGCGTCGCCCAGCGCCTGGCGGTGACGGCCGCGGCATTCGGATTGGAACTCCGCGGGATACAGGCTGCCGCTTTTGACTGGAACTTTTGTGACGTCGATCTTCGGCATGTTTCCTCAGCTTTGCGCAGACAAAATTTACACAACGGCAACGCATACGGGAGACAGTGTCACCTCGGACTTCCAGAACCGGACGGAAATACCATGCCATCTCCCCAGCATTGCGCGGCTTGCAAAGACGGCGAGCCGCTCGGCTTCGATTTCGTGATGGCGTTCCAGCCGATCGTGGACATGAGCACGCGCCGGGTGTGGGGCTATGAGGCGCTGGTGCGCGGCACCAATGGCGAAGGCGCCTTCTCGGTCCTGAGCCGCGTCACCGACGACAACCGCTACCGCTTCGACCAGTTGTGCCGCGTCAAGGCGATCACCGCGGCCAGCGAATTGTTCCGCGACCCGGAGCTGAAGCTGTCGATCAACTTCATGCCCAACGCGGTCTATGAGCCGGCGGCCTGCATCCGCACCTCGCTCGCCGCCGCCCAGAAAACCGGCTTTGCCCGCGAGCGCATCGTTTTCGAGTTCACCGAGAACGAAAAGGTCGACGTGGCGCACGTCAACCGCATCATCGCGGAATACAAGCGGCACGGTTTCAGCGTGGCGCTGGACGACTTCGGATCCGGTTTCAACGGGCTCGGACTGCTCGCCGATTTCCGCCCCGACTCCATCAAGATCGATATGCACCTGGTGCGCGGCATCCATTTGTCCCCGACCCGCCAGGCGATCGTCCGCGGCATCCTCGGCATTGCCCGCGAACTCGATATTGCCATCACCGCCGAAGGCGTCGAGACCGAAGCCGAACTGACGGTGTTGATGGCGGCCGGCATCACCCGGTTTCAGGGATACTTCTTCGCCAAGCCGGCGATCGGCCAGTTGCCGGCGGTGCCATGCCTCGACAGCGCCATGACGGCCGATCGCCTGACCGCCTAGACGCCGCTGCGGCCGCATCGCGGTCACACCCGCTCGATGATCGTCGCCGTGCCCATGCCGACGCCGATGCACAGCGTGATCAGGGCGGTCGACTTGCCGGTGCGCTCGAGTTCGTCGAGCACGGTGCCGAGGATCATGGCGCCGGTCGCCCCAAGCGGATGACCCATGGCGATGGCACCGCCGTTGACGTTGATCTTGTCGTGCGGAATGTCCAGCGCCTGCATGTAGCGCAGCACGACCGAGGCAAAGGCCTCGTTCAATTCCCACAGGTCGATGTCCTTCGTGGTCATGCCGGCTTTCTTTAGCACCTTTTCGGTCACCGGGATCGGCCCGGTCAGCATGATCGACGGCTCGGAGCCGATATTGGCAAACTGGCGGATGCGGGCACGAGGCTTCAAGCCGTTGCGTTCACCGGCTTCCTTGCTGCCGATCAGCACCGCGGCGGCGCCGTCGACAATGCCGGAGGAATTGCCCGGCGTGTGCACGTGGTTGATCGCCTCGACTTCAGGATAGCGCTGCACCGCGACCGCGTCGAAGCCGGCCATCTCGCCCATCTGCACGAATGACGGCTGCAGTCCGGCCAGCGACTGCATGGTCGTCGACGGCCGCATGTGCTCGTCCTTGGCGAGGATGGTGAGCCCGTTGATGTCCTTGACGGGCATCACCGAATTCTTGAACCGCCCCTCGTCCCACGAGCGCGCGGCGCGCTGCTGGCTTTCCACCGCATAGGCGTCGACGTCATCGCGCGAGAAGCCATACTTGGTGGCGATCAGGTCGGCCGAGATGCCTTGCGGCAGGAAATAGGTCGCCACCGCGATCGACGGATCGACCGGCCAGGCGCCGCCGGCGGCGCCGATGCCGACGCGGCTCATCGATTCGACACCACCGCCGATAGTCATCTCATGCTGGCCGGACATGACCTCGGCGGCGGCGAAATTCACAGCATCGAGACCCGACGCACAGAAGCGGTTGATCTGGATGCCGGGCACGTGGTCGCCGAGACCCGCCACCAGTGCCGCGGCGCGGGCGATGTCGCCGCCGGCCTCGCCGACCGGATCGACGCAGCCCAGCACCACGTCGTCGAGTTCGCGCGAGTCGAGCTTGTTGCGGTCGCGGATCGCCGCCAGCGTCTGCGCCGCCAGATTGAGCGCGGTGACCTCATGCAGCGCGCCGTCGGCCTTGCCGCGTCCGCGCGGTGTACGCACGTGGTCGTAAATGAATGCATCGGCCATGTCGTGCCTCTCCAATCTATCGATTGTCATGCCCGGCTTCATGCCGGGCATCCACGCCTTACTTGCCGAGATGAAGTCGTGGATGGCCGGGACAAGCCCGGCCATGACGCAGAAAATGACGCACGTCCGTTTCCATCACAAGCTTCTCGCAATAAGCAGCTTCATGATCTCGTTTGTTCCCGCGTAAATGCGCAGCACGCGCGCATCGCGATACATCCGCGAGATCGGATATTCGTCCATATAACCATAGCCGCCGAACAATTGCAGACAGCGGTCGATCACTTTGCCTTGCGTGTCGGTGAGCCGGTATTTCGCCATCGACGCCGTGACGGTGTCGAGTCTGCCCTCGACATGCAGGCCGATGCAATGGTCGAGAAACACTTTGGCGATGGTCGCGTCGGTCTTGCATTCCGCCAGTTCGAATTGCGTATTCTGGAACTCGATGATGGCCTTGCCGAAAGCCTGACGCTGCTTGGTGTAATCGATGGTGAGTGCCACGGCGCGCTCCATCATCGCCACCGCGTTGACGGCGACAATCAGCCGCTCCTGCGGCAATTCCTTCATCAACTGGTAGAAGCCCTGCCCCTCCTCGCTGCCCAGCAGGCTGGTGGCGGGAAGCGGCACGTCCTCGAAGAACAGCTCCGAGGTGTCGGCCGAATCCATGCCGAGCTTCTTCAGCTTGCGGCCGCGGCGGAAGCCCGGCGCGTCGTCGGTCTCGACCACGAACAGCGAGGTGCCCTTGGCGCCGGCTTTCGGATCGGTCTTGGCAACGACGATGACCAGGTTGGCGTGCTGGCCGTTGGTGATGAAGGTCTTTGAGCCGTTCAGCACATAGCCGTTGCCGGACTTCTTGGCGCTGGCGCGCACGCCCTGCAGATCGGAGCCGGTGCCGGGCTCGGTCATGGCAATGGCGCCGACCATCTCGCCGGTGGCAAGCTTCGGCAGCCAGCGCTGCTTCTGCTCCTCGGTGCCGTAATGCAGGATATAGGGAGCGACGATGCCCGAGTGCAGCGGTGCACCGAAGGTATCGAAACCGGCCAGTGACAGTTCGCGATTGATCACCGCCTCGTGGGCGAAGCTGCCGCCGGCGCCGCCGTATTCTTCCGGCATCGCCGCGCACAGCAGGCCGGCGGCGCCGGCCTTCGTCCAGACGTCGCGGTCATAGATGCCGGCCTCATGCCAGCGGTCGAGATGCGGCACGAACGTGTCGGCGATGAAGCGCCGCGCCTGCTCTTCGAGCAGGACGAGGTCCTCGGTCATCCACCCCGGCCGTGGGACGTTGAGGGCATTCATCGGCACGCCCTTATTGAATCGAATCGCCGCCGACAGCACCATAAAGCCCGTCAGCCCGCCAAGCGAGAGGCCCCCATTGCGGCCGTCGCGGTAAGCGATGGATTGCCCGGGCCGTCGGTGTTACGACCGGTGCTGCCAGCCGGGTTTTTCATCATGACCCCACCAGCGGATATCAATTCCGGCCGTCCGACCGACTCCGCCGCCGCCTGGCTGCGGCTGAGCATTGCCATGGCGCTCAGCACCATCGGCGGCGTCGGCATGTGGTCGTTCATGGTGGCGCTGCCGGCGATCCAGACCGATTTCGGCATCGGCCGCGCCGAGGCCTCATTGCCTTTCACCTTCGCCATGATCGGCTTTGCCTGCGGCGGCGTGGCGATGGGCCGGCTGGCCGACCGGTTCGGCATCGCGGTGCCGCTTGCGCTCGGCACGCTGCTGCTCGGCCTCGGCTACCTCGCCGTCGGTCAGGCCTCGAGCCTGTGGCAGGTGGCGCTGGCGCACGGACTGCTGATTGGTGTCGGCAGTTCGGCCACCTTCGGCCCGCTGATGGCCGACATTTCGCACTGGTTCGTCCGCCGCCGCGGCATTGCCGTCGCCATCGCCGCCTCCGGCAACTATCTCGCCGGCACAATCTGGCCTCCGGTGGTGCAGCATTTCATTGCCAGCGATGGCTGGCGCACCACCCACACTGGCATCGGCCTGCTGCTTGTCGTCACCATGCTGCCGCTGGTGTTCCTGCTGCGCAAACGGATCGACACCGGTCACACGGTGATCGACAGCGCCGCCGCGGCGCGGCGCCAGGCGGCGATGCCGTTCTCGCCCGGCACACTCCAGGTGCTGCTGTGCATCGCCGGTGTCGCCTGCTGCGTGGCGATGGCGATGCCGCAGGTGCACATCGTCGCCTACTGCGGCGACCTCGGTTACGGCGTGGCGCGCGGCGCCGAGATGCTGTCGCTGATGCTCGGCTTCGGCATCATCAGCCGCGTCGCCTCCGGCTTCATCGCCGACCGCATCGGCGGCGTGCGCACGCTGCTGCTCGGCTCGGTGCTACAGGGCGCAGCGCTGGTGCTGTACCTGACGTTCGACGGGCTGTTCTCGCTCTATGTGATCTCGGCGCTGTTCGGCCTGTTTCAGGGCGGCATCGTTCCGAGCTACGCCATCATCGTGCGCGAGTATTTTCCGCCCAGCCAGGCCGGAACCCGCGTCGGGCTGGTGCTGATGGCAACGCTGCTGGGCATGGCCCTGGGCGGCTGGATGTCAGGTGCGATCTTTGATTTTTCCGGCTCGTATCAGGCCGCTTTCCTGAACGGCATCGCCTGGAATTTGGTCAACGTCATGATCATGACATGGATGCTGATGCGCTCGCGCCGGCGGCCGGCATTTGTCCCTGCTGCATGATATTCGGCATGGCGGCAAAAAGACCTTCTGCAAACTTCGTGTGCACCAGATCGATCACATGCAACCAAGAATTGATGGTGCCCGATCTTGACAAATCGGCTGTAAACCGAAAAACGCATGTGGGAACTTAAGTGCGCATGAACGCTATCCGAAAACTGGCACCCATTCGGGATCATGCGCTGAGCGGGGGCTCGGTATGGAATTCAAAGTGGCCCGGCCGGACGTAGTCCGGGCGATCAATCAGCGCTGGCTGCTCAAATTCTGGCAGCGCAGCCTTGGCGGCTGTCGCATCCCGGCATGGCAGGCGGTCGAGAGTGAAGATCTCAGCCGCGTATTGACCAATGTGAGTTTTATCGAGGTCAGCGGCACCGGCGACAGCACGCGCTACCGGATAGCATTTCACGGCACCACGGTCGGCTTGGTCTATGGCTCGGACGACTGCCGCGGCAAATATCTCGACGAGGTCATCCCGGCGCACAACGCCAGCGCGTTCGCTGCCTACCGGCAGGCGATCGACAGCGCCTCTCCGGTCTATACCATCCACGACATCGCCGACCGCAACGGTCGTGTGGTCGCCTACGAGCGGCTGCTGCTGCCTTTTGCGACGACCGGTGAAACCGTCAACCGCATCCTGGTGGCTTTTGAGTTCATCTGTGAAGACGGCGGCTTCGAACGCCACGAACTGATGAAGTCGCAGGCGGCGCCGCCGGTCTTGCGGCTGTCGGCAACCATCCAGATCCGGGCCATGGCTTAAGCCGCCGCGCCCGGCGCCGGCTTAAGCCGTCGGTGGCGATGGGTTCGGCATCGCAGCCGGTGCTTGATCAGCCGCAGGCCTGCGGGCAAACATCCGCCTGACCGCCACATAGAGCAGCGGGATGAAGAAAATCCCGAGCACTGTGGCGGCGATCATGCCGCCCATGACGCCGATGCCGATCGAGTTCTGCGCGCCTGAGCCGGCGCCGCTGGCAATCGCCAGCGGCGTGACGCCGAGGATAAAGGCGAACGACGTCATCAGGATCGGCCGCAAGCGCTGGCGGGCCGCTTCCAGCGTCGCATCGACCAGACTCATGCCGGACGCCTGCTTTTCAATAGCGAACTCGACGATCAGAATGGCGTTCTTGGCCGTCAAACCGATGGTCGTCAGCAATCCAACCTTGAAGTAGACGTCGTTGGTCTGGCCGAACAAAAGCGCGGCCAGCAAAGCGCCGAAAATACCGATCGGCACCGACAGCATCACCGCCAACGGGATCGACCAGCTTTCGTACAACGCCGCCAGACACAGAAAAACGACGAGGATCGAGATGGCGTAAAGCGCGGTCGCCTGATTGCCCGACAATCGTTCCTGCGCCGACAGACCGGTCCATGCCAGCCCGTAGCCGGGGGGCAGTTGCGCCACAAGCCGATCGATCTCCTCCATGCCGGCGCCGGACGACACGCCCGGTGCGGCCTGACCCTGGATTTCAACCGCGGCCGAGCCGTTATAGCGCTCGAGCCGAGGCGAGCCGAAGGTCCAGCGGCCGGTGGCGAAGGCCGAGAACGGCACCATGACGCCGGACGCGTTGCGCACGTGCCACCGCTCCAGATCCTGCGGCTGCATGCGGAAGTCCATGTCGGACTGCAGATAGACTCGTTTGACGCGGCCGCGATCGATGAAGTCGTTGACGTAATTGCTGCCCCAGGCCGTCGACAGCGTGGTGTTGATGTCGAGCAGGTTGATGCCAAGCGCGCTCGCCTTTTCCTGGTCGATCTCGACCGAATACTGCGGCTGGTCCTCCTGGCCGTTCGGCCGGGTATTGGCGATCACCGTGCTCTTGCTGGCCAGACCGAGCAACTGATTGCGCGTTTCGATCAGCTTGGCGTGGCCGGCGTTGTTGATATCCTGCAGGTAAAAGACAAAGCCGCTGGTATTGCCCATGCCCTGGATCGCGGGCGGCGCCAGCGCGAAGGCCATGCCGTCCTTGATGGCGCGGAACGCCCCCATCGCCCTCCCGGCGACCGCCGAAGCGGACAGATTCGGGTCGCTGCGCTCGTCGAACGGTTTCAGCGGCATGAAGGCGAGGCCGACGTTCTGTCCCTGCCCGCCGAAGCTGAAGCCCGCCACCGTGAACACGCCTTCGACGGCGTCCTTCTCCTGCGTCATGAAGTGGTCCCGGACCTGATCCAGCGTCCGCAGCGTGCGATCCTGGGTGGCCCCGACCGGAAGCTGGACGATGGCGATCAAAATGCCCTGGTCTTCCTGCGGCAGAAATGAATCCGGCAGCCGCACGAACATCACGCCCATGACGGCGACGAGCGCCACGAACATCAGCAGGAAACGCTTCGACCGGCCGATGATGCCGCCGGTGCCGCTGCGATAGGCGCGCGTGCCGCGGTCGAAATTGCGGTTGAACCAGCCGAACAGACCCTTGCGCGCGGTGTGGTCCTTGGCGGGCCGCAGCAAGGTCGCGCACAGCGCCGGCGTCAGGATCAGCGCGACGATGACCGACAGCACCATGGCCGTCACGATCGTGATCGAGAACTGCCGGTAGATGACGCCGACCGAGCCGCCGAAGAACGCCATCGGCACGAACACCGCGGACAGCACGGTCGTGATGCCGATCAGGGCGCCGGTGATCTCGTCCATCGATTTGCGCGTCGCCTCCTTGGGCGGCAGCCCCTCCTCCTGCATGACGCGTTCGACGTTCTCGACCACGACGATGGCGTCGTCGACCAGAAGGCCGATCGCCAGCACCATGGCGAACATGGTCAGTGTATTGATCGAGTAGCCGAGCACCGCCAGCACGCCAAAGGTGCCGAGCAGAACCACCGGGATCGCCAGCGTCGGGATCAGCGTGGCACGGAAGTTCTGCAGAAAAACAAACATCACGATGAAGACGAGGATGACCGCTTCAATCAGGGTCTGCACCACGCCTTTGATCGACAGCACCACGAAAGGAGTCGTGTCGTAGGGATAGATCGCCTCGACGCCGGGCGGGAAGGTCGCGGACAGGCGGGCAACCGTCGCTTTCACGGCTTCGGCGGTACTGATGGCGTTGGCGCCGGTGGCCAGATTGATGGCGAGACCAGCCGCCGGCATGCCGTTATAGGCGGCGCGCGTGGTGTAGGTTTCGGCGCCGAGTTCGACCGTGGCGACATCGTTCAGCCGCACCAGCGAGCCGTCCTCCGCGCTCTTGAGAATGATGTTGCGGAACTGCTCCGGCGTCTGCAGCCGGCTTTGCGCTGTGACCGTAGCGTTGAGCTGTTGTCCGGGACGCGCCGGCAGCCCGCCAAGCTGGCCGGCGGACACCTGTGTGTTCTGCGCCTGGATCGCGTTGGCAACGTCGCTCGGCATCAGCGCGTATTTGGACAGCCGGTCGGGATCCATCCAGATACGCATCGCGTAGTTGGAGCCGAACAACTGGGTGTCGCCGACGCCCGGCACCCGCCGGATGGTATCGTTGAGGACGCTGCCGACATAATCGGCCAGATCGGTCGATGACAGTTTGCCGTCGGTCGAGACGAAGCCGATCACCATCAGAAAGCCGGTGGAGGACTTGGTCGCGGACAATCCGGTCGCCTGCACGATCTGCGGCAGCAGCGGCGTCACCAGTTGCAGCTTGTTCTGCACCTGCATCTGCGCGATGTCGGGATTGGCGGCGCTGGTGAAAGTCAGCGTTGTCTGCGCCTGCCCCGTCGAGGTCGACGTCGACGTCATGTAGTCGAGATTGTCGATGCCGGTCATGCCCTGCTCGATGACCTTGGTCACCGAGTTTTCGACAGTCTGCGCGTCCGCGCCGGGATAGTTTGCTGTTATGCTCACCGTGGTCGGCGCAATCTGCGGGTATTGCGAGATCGGCAGGATGGTCAGCGCCAGCAGGCCACCGAGCATGATCGTGATAGCGATCACCCAGGCAAAAATCGGCCGGTCGATGAAAAAACGCGACATCGCCTACTTCCCCGCCTTGGCATCGGGCTCATCCGTGCGCCCGGCCACGCGGGTTGTATCGCTGCCCGGCGCCGCGCCCTGTTGCCGGGACCGCACCTCGCCGGTGGTTTCGTCGAGTGTGACCTCTACCGCCGTCACTTGCTGGCCGGGGCGTGTCATCATCCCGCCTTCAACGACAACACGATCGCCATCCTTGATTCCGGAGGTCGCAAGCCAGTTATTGCCGACGCTGCGGCCAACCTCCACCACGCGCTGTTCCAGCTTGCCGTCCGCGGCAACGAACATCGCCACCGCCTCGCCCTTGGTGTTGCGCGTCACCGCGCGCTGCGGCACCAGAAAGCTGTTTTCCGCGACGCCTTCTTCGATCACGGCGCGGACATACATGCCGGGCAGCAGCAGCCGGTCGGGGTTGGGGAATGAGGCGCGCACGGCGAACGTCCCCGTGCTCTGGCTCACATGAGATTCTCCGAACGACAGCGTGCCGGTGTAATTAAAGACCGTGCCGTTTTCGAGCTTCAGCTTGACGCTGACGTCAGGGCCGTTGAACTTCAGGCGGCCATCGGCGATCGCCTGACGCCAGGTCAAAAGGCTGGTGGCCGACTGGGTGACATCGACATTGATGGGATCGAGCGTGCGGATGGTGGCCAACGCCACCGCCTGACTCGCCGTCACCAGCGCGCCTTCGGTCAACTCCGACTTGTCGATGCGGCCGCTGATCGGCGCCGTGATCTTGGTATTGGCGAGGTTGATGCGGGCGGTCTCGAGGCTGGCTTTGGCGGACGCCACGTCGGCCCGCGCCTGCGCCAGGGCCGCGGCGGCGTCGTCGAGCTCCTGCCGCGAGATGGCATTCTGTTTTGAAAGGCCCTGATACCGCTCGGCCCTGGCCTCGGCCGAGGGTATGGCCGACTCGGCCTTCTGCAGAGCGGCAGCTGCGCTCTCGTATGCGGCCTGATAGCTGGCAGGATCGATCTGGTAAAGCGGATCGCCGGCCGAGACCTCACTGCCTTCCTTGAACAGACGCTGCTTGATGATGCCGTTGACCTGCGGCCTCACCTCCGCGACCAGAGACGCCGTCGTGCGCCCCGGCAATTCCGCAGTAATCGCGACGGACCGCGGCCGAAGCGTAACAACGCTGACCTGCGGCGGCGGCGCGGCGGCGGGCTGCTGCGGGGCTTGCTCCTGTCCGCAGCCGGCCAGCGCCAGCCCCGACAACAGCACAAGCGCCGCGACGCCAGGGCGGCGCCGCGCGCGAAGCGAAATTTGCGAATGCAAGTGGGCCACCCTATTTACAGTACCTGTCGGTACCAATAAATTAAGCTGGCGCGGTGTCAACTGCAACGGGCCCGCCGGGGTGCACGAAAAGTTGAAGCAGACGAGGATGAGACAATTTTAAACAAGACTGCAGCAGCGCGCCCGGTTGCCGCCATCCGTCAGCGCGGCCGCCCAAAAGTTATGCCGGACGCCGATCAACGAGCGCATATCCTTGATTGCGCGACCAAACTTTTTTTGACCAAAGGGTATGCGCGCACCAAGACAGAGGATGTCGCGGCGCGCTGCCGCATTTCCAAGCAGACCCTATACCGTTTGTTTCCCGGCAAGCACGCCCTGTTCGCGGCGATTGTCGATCAGCACCGGCAGAGCATGCTGGGTTTACCTGGCGATTATGACGATCTGCCGCTCGACCTCGCGCTCGAGAAAATATTGCGGACAGATATCGATCCGGCATCCGACCGGGCGCGAGTCGCCATGCTCCGCATGTTTATCCAGGAGGCGCACCAGTTTCCCGAACTGGAGGACCTTCTGCAGCGCCACGCCGGCGACAGGGCGCGCGCGGAGTTGGCAACGTGGCTCAACGCCCAGGCCGCGCGCGGGCGCATCAAGATCGACGACGCCCACGCTGTGGCGCGGGCGCTGCTCGATATGGTATTCGGCGCTGTCTGCTCGAAAACGAGCGGTCGCGTAACCTGGCCAAGTCAGAAAGAGCGCAAGATTCAGATCCAGCGCTGCGTGTCGATCTTCCTCAACGGTGTTGTGCCGCGATGATGACAGGTCCGTTCATATGAAAGCCCTCGGCCGCTTGTGGCGCGGTGAGCTGCCGCTGTCGCAGGCGTTCTGGAATTGGGCGGTGATCGGCGCCTTTATCGTCAACCTGAGCACGTCGGTACTGTTCCTGGCGCTGCTGATGAACGACTACACGGCCGCCGCCTTTATCGCCGGATACGCATTTTCGGTGCCCTACAACATCCTCGTCGCCGTCGGCGTCTGGCGCTCGGCCGGTCGCTACAAAGGCGAGCAGCGCTGGGCTAACCTCGCCCGCATCGTCACGACGGCAGGGATGGTGATCTTGAGTCTGACCTGAGGCGACCCGCTAGAACGCCTCCGCGGGCAGCTCCATCATGCTGGCCGCGCCGGACTGGATGCGCGCGAGATGCGCAGCCGTTTCCGGCAACATCCGCTCCATGAAGAAGCGCGCGGTGACGAGCTTGGCGTTGTAGTGCGCCGCCGCACCATTGGCGTCCGGCAATTTGGTCTGCGCCGCCGCCGCGATCCGGCACCACATGTAACCGAGCGCCACGAGGCCGAACATGTGCATGTAGTCGGTCGCCCCGGCGCCGGCATTGTCGGGCTTGGCCATGGCGTTCTGCATGAACCACATCGACGCCTGCTGCAGATGGCCGAGCGCGACGCCGAGCGGCGTTACCAGCGGCTTCATTTTCTCGTCGGCACCCTGCTCCTTGATGTAGACGCCGACTTCGTTGAGGAACGCCATCAATGCCCGGCCGCCGTCCTTGCCGAGCTTGCGGCCGACCAGATCGAGCGCCTGGATGCCGTTGGCGCCTTCGTAAATCTGCGCGATGCGGGCGTCGCGCACGAACTGCTCCATGCCGTGCTCGGCAATGTAGCCGTGGCCGCCGAACACCTGTTGCGCCATCACCGTGTTGGCGAAGCCAGTATCGGTCAGCACGCCTTTGACCACTGGCGTCAGCAGACCCATGGCATCGTCGGCGGTCTGGCGCTGCTTGGCGTCCTCGGAGCGATGGGCGATATCGCCCTGGAGCGCGGTCCAGATCACCAGCGCACGCGCGGCCTCGTTGAAGGCGCGCATCGTCATCAGCATGCGCCGCACGTCCGGATGCACGATGATCGGATCGGCCGCCTTGTCGGGGAATTTCACGCCGGAAATAGCGCGGCCCTGCAGCCGCTCCTTGGCGTACCGCGCGGCGTTCTGATAGGCGACCTCGGATTGCGCCAGGCCCTGGATGCCGACGCCGAGGCGCGCCTCGTTCATCATCGTGAACATCGCCGGCAGTCCGCGGTTTTCCTCGCCGACCAGCCAGCCGACTGCGCCATCGTAATTCATCACGCAGGTGGCGTTGCCGTGAATGCCCATCTTCTCTTCGAGCGAGCCGCAGCTGACGCCATTGCGCGCGCCGGGCGTGCCGTCGTCGCCGACCATGAATTTCGGCACCACGAACAGCGAGATGCCTTTGGTGCCGGTCGGCGCGCCCTCGATCCGCGCCAGCACCAGATGAATGATGTTGTGCGCCAGATCGTGCTCGCCGGCGGAGATGAAGATCTTGGTGCCGCTGATTTTGTAGCTGCCGTCGGCCTGTTTCACCGCCTTGGCGCGCAGCAGGCCGAGGTCGGTGCCGCAATGCGGCTCGGTCAGGTTCATGGTGCCCGTCCACTCGCCGGTCACCATCTTGGGCAGATATTTTTGTTTAAGCTCGGGCGCGGCATGGGCCAGCAGCGCGGCGATGGCGCCTTGCGTGAGGCCCGGATACATGGCGAAGGCCATGTTGGCGGAGCAGAGATATTCGTTGACGATCGCCGTCATGGTCGCCGGCAGGCCCTGACCGCCGAACTCCTCCGGCACCGAGATGCCGATCCAGCCGCCATCGACCAGTTGCTTGTAAGCGTCCTTAAATCCGGCCGGCGTGGTGACGCTGCCGTCGCTGGCGCGGGTGCAACCCTCGGTGTCGCCGATGCGGTTGAGCGGCGCGATCACCTGCTCGCTGTACTTGCCCGCCTCGCGCAGCACCGCCTCGATCACGTCCGGCGAGGCGTCGGCAAAGCCTGGCAGATTGCCGTAACGGTCAATATGAAAAACATCGTTGAGCAGAAACAGCGCCTCGTCCACGGGCGCTTTGTAGATCGGCATGGCGATTCCCCCCGGCGGCAGCCCCCCGATGCACCCGGCACCGGCATCGGGATACAGTATGACCGACCCGGTTTACGCCTGTGTTAAAGCCGCAGACCGCTGAAGCCGCCGCGTCCCGGGGTGTTTGCCGCCGTTTAGCAGGCGTTTCGCGCCGTTTCCGGAGCGACGAACCTGTGCGTGCAAATCTGCCGCAGGCCGGCCAGCGCCAGTTTCAGAACGTTCGCTGCCGTTCCAGGAGTGCGGGCTGTTCGACGCATTTCCGTCGGGGGACCGGCAGCATGCTGGCGCGGTTGCGAGCGCGCGCCAGCATGTCGGGGTGACGTCAGCGTCCCGGCCCCAATCGGGCACGACGGCGTCCGGTAAGGGCCCGCCGCTGATGCAAATTCTCGGGGAAAGTCCGGCACTTCGCCGGAAGTTAACCGCTTGTTTACCGCGACCGGCAAAAAGTCAGGGGGTGGACTGAGGACCGAGCTCGCATTTACCCGCCCTTAACGCGCGCCGGTTCCACGAGAGTCATGCTGGCTCTTTGCGTCTCCACCTCGAATGCAGGTGCGAGCTATGAAATTTGGCGTTCCGTGGAGTGTTAAAGGCATCCGGCCGGAAGCCCGCGAGACCGCTCGCGAGGCCGCGCGGCGGTCCGGCATGTCATTGGGCGAATGGCTCAATGCCACGATCCTGCACCAGGCGGCACAGGACGATGATGATTCGCCCGACCACGGCTACGATGACGAGGATGAGGGTGAGATCGCGGCCGTGCATCAGCGGCTCGACGAACTCACCAAGCGTATCGAGAAATTCGGCCGGACCGGCCCTGCCGTCCACGTGCAAAAGCGCAGCCGCCGCGAATCGCAGGACAGCCGGAACCACGCCGAGAGTCAGAGCCAGAATCAGATTGCCGAACTGATCGCCCGGCTCGACCGCCGGCTCGAGCAGGTGGTGAACAATGCCACCCCGGTCGCACCGCCGCTGGTGCCGGCGATGCCCCCGCAGGCCTACGTCGCGCAATACGCGCCCGCCCCTGTCATTCCGCCGCCGCTGCCGTATGTGCCGCCGCAGGTTCAGGCCCTGCAGCCCGCACCGCAAGCGCCGCCGCACCCGCTTCGATCCCCGCAGGCCTATGCGCCGCGCGCTTATGCGCCGCCGCCGCCTTTACCGTCTTATGCGCCGCCGAAGGCGCCCACCGTGGCAATGCCACCCTCGCTCGAGCGGGCGATCGCTGAAATTGCCGCGCGCCAGCGCACCCTGAACGATCAGGGCAAGCCGGCGCGCCCCATGACGCAGGCCCGGATGCCGGAGCCGGAGCCCGCGCTCGAGATGCCGCAGCCCGCGATGGCCGCCGCGCCGGTGCCGCCCTCGCCCGTATTCGCCCCGGTGCCGACCCAGGACCTGTCCGGGCTCGAAGACCAGTTGCGCAAGATCACCAACCAGATCGAGACCCTGCGCCGTCCTGGCGTCGAGGAAGCCATCAACGCGCTGCGCGCCGAACTCGGCGAGATCGGCAATGCGCTGACCGAGGCGATGCCGCGGCACGTTATCGACACCATCGAAAACCAGATCGCCGGATTGTCGCAGCGCATCGCCGAAGGCCGCCAGGCCGGCGTCGATGCCGGCGCCCTGTCGGGCATTGAACTGGGCCTCGCCGAAGTGCGCGATGCCTTGCGCGGCCTGACGCCGGCCGAAAATCTTGTCGGCTTCAACGAGGCGGTCAATGCGCTGGCGCACAAGATCGACCTGATCGTCGCCCAGAAGGATCCGGCGACGCTTCAGCAGCTCGAACACGCCATCACCACGCTGCGCGAAATGGCCGGCAATGTCGCTTCCGATGCCGCGGTGAACGGCATCGCCGCGCAGGTGCAGATGCTGGCCGAGCGGGTCGAGCAGATTGCCGCCGCAAGCGGCGCCAGCGATGCGCTCAACAGCCTGGAACACCGGATCTCGGCGCTGGCCGACGCGCTGGAACAGCGTGCCCGCAGCGGCGATACCGTACCGCCGATGCTGGAAGCGCTGGTCGGCTCGTTGTCCGACAAGATCGAGTTGATTCAGCAGTCGCGCGGCGGCGACAATGTCGCCTTCGATCATCTCGAAGACCGCATCGTCAAGCTGGTCGAGCGGCTCGACGCCTCGGATTCCCGCCTCGGTCACCTCGAGGCGATCGAGCGCGGTCTGGCCGACCTTCTGGTGCACATGCAGGAGATGCGCGCCAACAAGGAGCCCAGCGGACTGCGCGCGGAAAATTCAGGCGTCGTCGAACTCAAGCACGACATCGCCCGCACGCACGATGTGCTCGACGCGTTGCGCGGCACGCTCGGCCATGTGGTCGATCGTCTCGGCTCGATCGAGAAAGATATCCGCGGCGATGGCCGCGCCCGCCAGGCCTTCGACGACGAGGACGGCAGCATCAGGATGCCGGTCGGCAAGGTTGCCGCGCGCGTGGTCCAGGAGGCGCCGCCGGAACCCGCGCCGCGGCCGACCGTGCAGGCCTACACCCAGGCTCAGACCCAGGCACTGGCGCAGGCCGCACAGGCGCTGGCCCAAGCCCAGTACCAACCGGCGCCGCCCCAACAGGCCGCTCCGCCGCCGCCACCCGCACCGCAAGCGCCACCGCAGCCGCATCAGCCGGCTCAGCGGCGGCTGCCGCCCGCCGGCCGGATGCCCCTCAATCCGGATCTGCCACCCGATCAGCCGCTTGAACCGGGCTCGGGCCCGCCGCAAGTGCGCGTTAACCCGGCCGCACGGATCGCCGACTCCGAAGCCGCTCTCGGTGGCACCGGACCGCAAGGGTCCGACGCGACGGCCAGCAAGTCCGGCTTCATTGCCGCTGCCCGCCGCGCCGCCAAGGCGGCGGTGGAAACGGCGCCGGCGGCCCGCGCCGCCCGCATCGAACCCGCCGAACTTATCGACATCGACGCCTATGAGGATGCCGCGAGCCCGTCGCTGCGCGGCCGCATCACCAAGCGCGTCAAGTCGCTGTTTATCGCCGCCAGCATCGTCGCCGTGGTCGTCGGATCGGTCCATATCGCCGGAAACATCATCGGCTTCGGCAACTCCGGGAAAACTGGCGTCGAGACCGCCAGCGCGCCGGCATCCGAACCTGACTCGACGGACGCCGCCGAGACCGCAGCCGAGCCAGCGAAAGCGGACGCCGCCAATCGAGGCACCAGCACGCCCGATCCCGCAAGGCCCGACCCGTCATGGGCCAACAGCCTGCTTCAGCCGCCGCCGGCACCCGGCGCGACGCCAACGGCCGCGGGTGTCGCGCAGACGCCACCCGCCGCCACCCCAAGGCCGATACAGGCCTATCCGTCGCTCCTGAGCCCACCGGCACTCAACACGCCGCCGCAGACCGCAGCCGCCGACGTCACCGGCTCGATCGGTCAACCGTCCACCACCGCTGCGCGGCCCGCCAGCCCGGTTGCGGCTGACCTGCCGTCAGCCCGGCCGTCGGCCGGCACCCTGACGGCCGCCATTGGCGGGCCTCGCCTGCGCAGCGCCGCTGCCGCCGGCGATGCCGCCGCCGCCCACGAAGTCGCCGTCCGCTTCGCGGAAGGCCGCGGCGTCCCGGTAAGCCTGCAGGAAGCGGCGTTCTGGTTTGAGCGCGCGTCCAGCAAGGGGCTGGCGCCGGCGCAATTCCGCTACGCCAGCATGCTGGAAAAGGGCCAGGGCGTGAAAAAGGACCTGGCCCATGCGCGGCGGCTGTATGTCGCCGCTGCCGGCAATGGCAACGCCAAGGCGATGCATAACCTGGCGGTGCTTTATGCCGAGGGCATAGAGGGCAAGCCCGACTACCGCACCGCAGCCCAGTGGTTCCGCAAGGCAGCACTGCGCGGGGTCGCCGACAGTCAGTTCAATCTCGGTGTGCTCGCGGCGCGCGGGCTCGGCACCGAGAAAAATCTGCTCGACGCCTACAAGTGGTTTGCACTGGCCGCCAACCAAGGCGACCGCGAAGCGGTCAAGAAGCGCGACGAACTCGCCGTCCACCTGGATGCGACCACGCTGGCCGCTGCCGCTCAGGACGTCAAAGCGTTCGTCGCCGAGCCGCAGCCGCCGGAAGCCACCACCGTTTCGGAACCGAAAGGCGGTTGGGACAATGCCACCGCGACGCCCGCGACACAAAACAGGCCGCGACCGGGGATGCCCATGGCGCTCGGCGCACTCGAGACGAAGAAGAAATGATCCCGCGCCGTAAAATGCGCAAAGTCACCCAGTATCTCTTTGACCGGTATCGATTGAACTCGTATCTGAAAGTCTCGCGCGCGACGGTTTAGCCGAGTTGCGGCCGTTCGGCCCGCGGACAAGAAACAGCCGAGGCCTTTCCAGCCCGAGGCCAAGATTCGAACGCCGGACGCCGCCGCTTGCAGTTTTACCTTCCGATCGCCGACATGCCCGTCAACATCTTTCTGGTGCTGGCGATGGGCGTTGCGGTCGGGTTCATCTCCGGCATGTTCGGCATTGGCGGCGGTTTCCTGATGACGCCGCTGCTGATCTTCGTCGGCATCCCGCCGGCGGTGGCGGTGGCCAGCGTCGCCAGCCACATTGCCGCCTCCTCGTTCAGCGGCGCCATCAGTTACTGGCGCAAGCGCGCGCTCGATATGCCGCTGGCATTAACGTTGCTCAGCGCCGGCATTATCGGTACCGCCAGCGGCGTCTGGCTGTTCACGATGCTGCGCTCGCTCGATCAGCTCGATCTGATGATCGGCCTGTCTTACGTCACGCTGCTCACGATCGTCGGCGGCATGATGATCAACGAGAGCGTGCGGGCAGAATTGCGCACCCGCAAGGGACAGCCGGCGACGCTGCGGCGGCCCGGCAGCCACACCTGGCTGCACGGCCTGCCGTTCAAGATGCGGTTCAAACGCTCCAAGATCTACGTATCGGCGATTCCGGTCCTGGCGATCGGCTTCATCATCGGCTTCATCGGCGCCATCATGGGCATCGGCGGCGGCTTCATCCTGGTACCGATGCTGATCTATTTCCTGCGCGTACCGACCGCCACCGTCATCGGCACCTCGATGGTGCTGACGCTGGTCACCATGGCGTCGGCCACCGTCATGCACGCCGTCACCAACCATCTGGTCGATGCCGTCCTGGCGCTGATCCTGATGATCGGCGGCGTGATCGGCGCGCAATTCGGCGCCCGCACCGGCCAGAAAATGCGTGGCGAGCGGCTGCGCCTGCTGCTCGGCCTGCTGGTGTTCTCGGTCGGTCTGCGCTTTGCGTGGCAACTGGTGGTGCAACCGGACGATCTTTACTCACTGCGTCTGGTGGGGGCCGTATGATGCGCCGCATCGCCGCCGCTATCGCATTCGTACTGACGGCGTGCGCCGCCGCGCCTGCCGCCGCCGAGCGGCTGGTGGTGTCGCTGTCCAACCACCGGGTGGCGATCACCTCGAACTTCGACGGCGAGAATCTGGTTCTGTTCGGCACCATCGAGCCGACCGACAGCAAGACCACACTGCGTCAGAGCTACGATCTGGTGGTCACCGTGACAGGGCCGCGACATACGTTGCGCACCCGGCGCAAGGAACGCGTGCTCGGCATCTGGGTCAACGTCGATGCGCGCGAATTTGTCCGGGTGCCGTCCTATCTGGCGGTGCTGAGCAACCGTCCGGTCGCCGAAATTGCGCCGCCGGATATACTCCGCGTCAACCAGGTCGGAATCGATAATTTCCTGCTGCCGCAGCGCATCGGACCGGATGTCGCCGATACCGTGCCGGACGATCCCTACCGCGTTGCCTTTGTCCGGCTGTCCAGCCAGCAGGGGCTGTACCGGGAATCCGGCGCCGGCGTAACGTTCCTGACACCGACGGTTTTCCGCGCCGCCGTTCCGCTGCCCGCGGTCGTTCCGACCGGCGCCTACGCCATCGACGTCAAGCTCTTCGCCGACGGCGCACTGGTTGCGCGCACCAGCTCGGCGCTGGAGGTTGTAAAAGCCGGTTTCGAGCAATTCATTGCCGAGGCCGCGCGCGAGTACGGCTTCCTCTACGGTCTCGCCACCGCGTTGATGGCGCTCCTCACCGGCTGGCTGGCCAGCGTGATATTCCGGCGCGACTAGTCCACCAAACAACGTCCGGCGTGGAAGGCATAAAGCCGATCCTGCCCCAGCATATGGGCGGTGAAGGCCAGCGTGCCGAACAGATCGGCGAAGGCAGCCGACCGCACATTCAGCCCGCCGGTAAAAGCGCCGAAAGCCGGCATCACCATGCGCGTGCCGTCGGCGGCAAAGCAGCGGCGGCGGACGGCGCGGCCACGCTGCGATATGCGCGCCACCGGATGGAGGTGGCCGCAGACATCGCCGGCGGCGCCGGTCGGCAGATGGCGAAACGTCAGGGCACCGAGCGTCAGCGTGTCGTGGAATTCACCGCCAATGCCGGCGGCCGGTTCCGGGTCGTGATTGCCGGTGATCCAGATCCAGTCGCGGCCGCGCTGCAGACCATGGAGGCTGTCGCGGTCGGCCGCCGAAAGTCTTGCCGGCCCGCCGCCGTCGTGGAAGCTGTCGCCGAGCGCGACCACGCAACGCGGCGCGTAATGCGCGATCAGCCCCGCCAGCCGGGCCAGCGTCGCAGCGGTGTCGTAAGGCGGCAAGAACTGGCCGCGCGCGGCGTAGCTCGAGCCCTTCTCCAGATGCAGGTCGGCCACCACGAGCAGCCCGTGTTCGGGCCAATACAGCGCACCGGACGGGTCGGCGGCGAGCGCGATGGCCGCGACGACGATATCGCCTCGGTTGCTTCCTTCACCTCCCCCCTTGCGGGGGAGGTCGACCGGCGCAGCCGGTCGGGAGGGGGGTGAAAAAACATGCGCTGAAGTGGCAGCATGCCCCCCTCCCCAACCCTCCCCCGCAAGGCGGGAGGGAGAAGAAAGGCAGGCGCTTTGATTCAGCACAAAGCGTTTCAACGCATCGCTTCCTTGATCAACTCGTCGGCGGCTTCCGCGAGCAAGACATCCGAGGCCTCGCCATAGACCGTTTCGCGGCCGATCTCCAGCATCACCGGAACCGCCAGCGGCGTGACGTGGTCGAGCGCTTTATGGACGATTCGCCTCCGCACGCGCGACAGCATTTCGCCGAGCCGCTTGATGTCGAGAAGGCCGGTGGCGGCGTCGGCGCGCGCCGCCCGCAGCAGAATATGGTCGGGCTGGTGTTTGCGCAGCACGTCGTAGACGAGGTCTGTGGACATCGTGAGCTGGCGGCGGGATTTTTCCTCGCCGGGGAACCGGCGTTCAATCAGCCCGGCGATGATGGCGCAACTGCGGAAGGTGCGCTTCATCAGCGCCGATTCGGCCAGCCATTCCTCCAGATCGTCGCCAAGCATGTCCTCGTCGAACAGCGCGCCGAGCGACAGCTCGCCGCGCGCGATGCGCAGGCCGAGATCGCCGACGCCCCAAACTGCCAGCGCGTATTCATTGGCGACAAAACCGAGCGGCTTCATGCGCAGCCGCTCCAGCCGGCGCGTCAGCAACATGCCGAGCGTCTGGTGCGCCAGCCGCCCCTCGAACGGATAACAGACGAGGTAGTATTTCGCTGCGCGCGGAAACGTCTCGACCAGGAGATCGCCGGCCGGCGGCAGCAGCGAACGCCATTGCTGGATTTCCAGCCATTCGCGCACCTGGTCGGGCAGCGCGCGCCAGGCGCGCGGATCGGCCAGGATGCCGCGCACGCGCGCGGCGAGATAGGTCGACAGCGGAAACTTGCCGCCCTCGTAGGCCGGCACTTTCGGATCGGTCGCCGTCGAGCGCGAGACATAGACCTCGTCCTCGACCAGCGCCTCGTATTTCAGGATCTCGCCGGCGAACACGAAGGTATCGCCGACGCTGAGCATCTCGACGAAATATTCCTCGACCTGACCGAGCAGCCGGCCGCCGCGCGGGATCATCGACGTGTTGCGGCGTGACCGCACCAGCCGCACCTTCAGCATGTCGGCCTCGACGATGGTGCCGATATTCATGCGGTAGCGTTGCGCGACCCGCGGATGGGTGACGCGCCACTTGCTGTCCTTGCCCTGACGGATCTTGGCGAAGCGCTCATAAGCCTTCAGGGCATAACCGCCGGTGGCGACGAAATCGACCGCGGCGTCGAAGTCGGCGCGCGTGAGCGTCGCGTAAGGTGCCGCGGCCCGCACCTCGGCGAACAAGTCGTCGGACAAAAACGGCTCGCCGCAGGCGCGGCCGAGCACATGCTGGCACAGCACGTCGAGCGCGCCGGTGCGCAGCGGCGGCGTGTCCTGCGCATTGTCGGCCACGGCATCGATGGCGGCGCTGCATTCCAGCACCTCGAATCGATTGGCCGGTACCAGCACCGCCTTGGAAGGTTCGTCGAGCCGGTGATTGGATCGGCCGACCCGCTGCATCAGCCTCGACGAGCCTTTCGGCGCGCCTATATTGATCACCAGATCGACGTCGCCCCAGTCGACGCCGAGATCGAGCGACGAGGTACACACCACCGCGCGCAATTTACCGGCGGTCATGGCGTCCTCGACCTTGCGGCGCTGCGCCACGTCGAGCGAACCGTGATGCAGCGCGATGGCGAGGTTGTCGTCGTTGACCCGCCACAGTTCCTGAAACATGAACTCGGCCTGGCTGCGCGTATTCACGAACACCAGCGTCGTGGTGTGGCGCTTGATCAGGTCGTAGATTTCGGTGAGCGCGTGGCGTGCCGAGTGGCCGGCCCAAGGCAGCCGCGCCTCGGTCTCCAGCATGGTCACCTGCGGCTGCGCGCCGGCCTGGGCGATCACCAGATCAGCCGCGTTTTCACCTTCGAGCGGCTGCGGCACCAGAAAGCGGCACAGTTCATTGGGTTCGGCGACGGTCGCCGACAGTCCGACGGTCGTCAGCCCGGGCACCAGCGCGAACAACCGCGCCAGCCCGAGCGACAACAGGTCCCCGCGCTTCGACGTGGTCAGCGAATGCAGTTCGTCCAGCACCACGCGCTTGAGCGTGCCGAACAGAAACGGCGCGTCGGCGGTCGCCAGCAGCAGCGCCAGTTGCTCGGGCGTGGTCAGCATGATGTCAGGCGGGTCGCGGCGCTGGCGCATGCGTTTTGATGCCGGCGTGTCGCCGGTGCGTGTTTCCAGCCGGATCGGCAGTCCCATGTCCCGGACCGGCGTTTCCAGGTTGCGGGCGATGTCGACCGCCAGCGCTTTCAGCGGCGAGATGTAGAGGGTGTGGAGACCCTGGCTGCGCCGGACATCGCGCCCCGCCGAGACCAGCGCCTTCGGTTGCGCCTGACGCGTGCTCAGCTCCACCAGCGTCGGCAGGAACCCGGCCAGCGTCTTGCCCCCGCCGGTCGGGGCGATCAGCAGCACCGAGCGGCCCTGCTTGGCCTTCGCCAACAGCTCAAGCTGATGCGCCCGCGGTTCCCAGCCGCGGCCGGCGAACCAGCGAGCGAAAATGTCCGGCAGTAAATCGGGGGGCTCGGGCGGCGACAATCGCAGGGCTCTCATTGATGGGGCCGGTTCCCTTCCGGGACGCACACCGTCACGATGACAATGACGGCCGGCGTACTATCTAAGCACGATGCGCGCAGAAGACATCCTGGTTCCCGACCCCTCCGGCATTTGCTGCAAACCGGGCGGATTTCACATCGATCCGACCCGGCCGGTGGCGCGGGCGCTGATCACGCACGGTCATTCCGACCATGCGCGCGCCGGCCATGGCGCCGTGCTGGCGACGCAGGAAACGCTCGACATCATGCGGCTCCGCTATGGCGAGAACTTTGCCGGCTCAATGCAGGCGATCGGCTATGGCGAGTCGCTCGATATCGGCGGCGTGCGCGTCAGCTTTCATCCGGCCGGTCATGTGCTCGGCTCGGCGCAGATCAAGGTCGAGGCCAAAGGCCTGCGCGTCGTCGCGGCCGGCGACTACAAGGATGCCCCCGACCCGACCTGCGCGCCGTTCGAAACGGTCCCGTGCGACGTGTTCATCACCGAGGCGACGTTCGGCCTGCCAGTGTTCCGCCATCCTGACGCGCAGGACGAGGTCGCAAAATTATTGCACTCGGTGGCGCTGTTTCCCGAGCGCGCGCATCTGGTCGGCGCCTACTCGCTCGGCAAGGCGCAGCGCGTCATCGCGCTGCTGCGCGCCGCCGGTTACGACAAGACCATCTATCTGCACGGCGCGATGGAGAAGATCACCGCCTATTACCAGAGCCGCGGCATCGACCTCGGCCCGGTTGAACTGGTGCGCGCGGCCAAGAAGGCGGAATTGGCCGGCACCATCACGCTGTCGCCGCCGAGCGCGATCGGCGATCTGTGGTCACGGCGATTCCCCGATCCGGTCGCGGCCTTTGCCTCCGGCTGGATGCGGGTGCGGGCACGCGCCCGGCAGCGCGGCGTCACGCTGCCGCTGGTGATCTCCGATCACGCCGATTGGGACGGCCTCACCGCCACCATCGCCGCCACCGGCGCGCCGGAAATCTGGGTGACGCATGGCCAGGAGGACGCGCTGGTGCACTGGTGCCGGGCGCGCGGGTTGAAGGCGAGGCCGCTCGACATTATTGGATACGAAGACGAGGACGAACTATCATCTTCGACGATTGAAAATTTCTGAGAGGAAACAATGTTCGGCATCATGCGGCGGAGAGCTACCAACGATGCAATCCAAGCAACGTACCCAATAGTAAGAACTCTTGAGATGAGAGGCCCGCTGCCTTCTATATTTTGGCTCGACCCGTATATTCTAGGATACTTTTATATGACCATTGGCCTCTTCGCTAAAACTTCAAGCTCAAATAAGCTTGTGGGCGCAGATATGGGTCGATGCTTAATCGAGACTTTCACAACGATTTCGCAAAAGAACGGCGGAGAGATAGTCGAACATTGCAACAATTTAGTCATGGGCGGAGATAAAGACTTTCAAGCCGGCATTAGAGATGCTCAGAAAGTTGTTAATCTAACATTTGGCTCTCGTGAATTCGACCACGATTCCGACGTGCTTGAAGCCACGAAGCTAGCCGATGCGATGGCAAATCCACAAGATCCGTTGGTGCCAAAAGATCGGCTGACAAGAATCGTCTCATGCCTGCAAATGAAAATTTACGAACGCATGAGAGGTCGATTCCGCTGAACCGCTTCGCCGAACTGCTCGACCGCCTCGCCTATGAGCCGGCCCGCAACAACAAGCTGCGGCTGATCGCCGACTATCTGCGCCACACCGCCGATCCGGAGCGCGGCTGGGCCCTGGCAGCGCTGACCGGCGCGCTGACCTTCAAGCACGCCAAAGGCGGCATGATCCGCGCACTGATTGCCGAGCGCACCGATCCCGTCCTGTTCGCGCTGTCCTACGATTACGTCGGCGACCTGTCGGAGACGGTGGCGCTGATGTGGCCGGCCGATCCGGCGCACCGGCCCAATGCCGCGCCGACGCTGACCGATGTCGTTGAAACCTTGTCGACCATCGGCAAGGCGCAGATGCCGGCGCAGATCGCGCGCTGGCTCGACGGCCTCGACGAGACCGGCCGCTGGGCGCTGCTCAAGCTGGTGACCGGCGGCCTGCGCATCGGCGTGTCGGCGCGCCTGGCCAAGACGGCGGCGGCGGCGCTCGGCGACAAGGCGCCGGACGAGATCGAACTGGTGTGGCCGGGGCTGGCTCCACCCTACGCCGAGCTGTTTGCCTGGCTGGAGGGGCGCGCCGAGCGGCCGCTCAACACCGATCCCGCGCCGTTCCGGCCGGCGATGCTGGCACACGCGGTCGACGAGGCCGACATGGCAACGCTCGATCCGGCCGACTTCATGGCCGAGTGGAAGTGGGACGGCATCCGCATCCAGGCGGTCAGCGGACTCGATGCCGATGGCCAGATGGTGGCGCGGCTCTACTCCCGCACCGGCGAGGACATCTCGAAAAGCTTTCCCGAACTGCTGACGGCGCTGCGCCGCCCCGGCGCCATCGACGGCGAACTGCTGATCCTGCGCGAGGGCCGCGTGCAGTCGTTCAACGTCCTGCAGCAGCGGCTGAACCGCAAAGCGGTGACGCCGAAGCTGCTGGCGGAATTCCCGGCCCATCTGCGCGCCTACGACCTGCTGGCCGAAGACGGCGACGACCTGCGCGCTTTGCCCTTCGTCGAACGCCGCGCCCGGCTGACGCAATTCGTCGCCCAGCTCGACGACCCGCGCGTCGACCTGTCGCCGCTGGTGCCGTTCGCCACCTGGCCGGAACTGACCGCGGCGCGCGCCGATCCGGCCACCGCCGGCGCGGGCGCCGATGCCGCCGCGGTCGAAGGCGTCATGATCAAGCGCCGCGACGCGGCCTACGTGCCCGGCCGCCCCAAAGGTCCGTGGTGGAAATGGAAACGCGACCCGATGATCGTCGACGCCGTGCTGATGTATGCGCAGCGCGGCCACGGCAAGCGCTCGTCGTATTATTCCGACTACACCTTCGGCGTCTGGAGCAAAGGCGAGACCGGTGACGAACTGGTGCCGGTCGGCAAGGCCTATTTCGGCTTCACCGACGAGGAACTGATCCAGATCGACCGCTTTGTCCGCCGCCACACGGTCAACAAGTTCGGCCCGGTGCGCGAGGTTTCGCACGAGGCGGCGCTCGGGCTGGTGCTGGAGGTTGCTTTCGAAGGGCTGCAACGCTCGACCCGGCACAAGTCCGGCATCGCCATGCGCTTTCCGCGCATCAGCCGGCTGCGCTGGGACAAGCCGCCCGGCGAAGCCGACCGGCTGGAAACGCTGGAAAAGATGCTGGCGCGGGACGCCATCGATGCAACGCCGGTACCGTCATCCCCCGCGCCGGCGAAGATCGCTTGACCGCCTTGACCTCTTTGCCACAGGTGATCACATGACAAACGACATCGACCGGACGGAGCGCCCCGTGGCCACCAACAACACCGTCAACCGCTTTTTCGGCGGCTCGCCGCTGGCGGTGATCGCGCGCCTGTTTTTGGTGTCGATCCTGGTCGGCGTGATCCTGCACGCGCTCGGACTGAACCCGTTCGATATTTTCTACAGCCTCGAGCGCCTGCTATTGTCGATCTGGCACATGGGCTTCGACGCCTTCAATTGGCTGTGGCGCTACTTCCTGCTCGGCGCGGTGATCGTCATTCCGATCTGGCTGCTGATGCGGCTGGTGAACGCGCCCAGAGGCAAGTAGCACGCCGCGTCCGTGGCACGACCTACGTCGGCCAAGGCTCCGCCGTGATATCGGCGGCGTCAGTACCGACCATCGAGGCGAGCGTCTCGCGCCGGCCGCGCTGCACCGCCGCGGTGAGGTCGGCCTTGATCTCCGACACCAGCCCGATGCCGCGATAGACCAGCGCCGAATAGAGCTGCAGCAGCGTGGCGCCGGCCTTGATCTTGGCGATGGCAGTGGCGCCGGAATCGATGCCGCCGACGCCAATCAGCGGGAATATGCCCTCGGCGCGCACAAAGGTCTCCGCCAGCATCCGCGTCGAGAGCTTGAACAGCGGCTTGCCAGACAGACCGCCCGCCTGCTTGGCCGTCTCACGGTCGCGCAGCGACGGCGGCCGTGAAATCGTGGTGTTGCCGACGATCATGCCGTCGACGCGATGCTTGCGGGCGATGCCGACGACGTCGTCGAGATCGTTCAGCGTCAGGTCGGGGGCGATCTTCAGCAGCACCGGCGTCGGGCCGGCCCGTGGGCGCACCCGTTCACGGGCGTCGATGACCCGCCCAAGCAATTCGTCGAGCGCCGAAGCCTGTTGCAAATCGCGCAGACCCGGTGTGTTGGGAGACGACACGTTGACCGTGAAATAGCTGGCGACCGGCGCGAAGGTTTCGATCAGCCGCACGTAATCTTCGGTGCGGTCGGCCGAATCCTTGTTGGCGCCGATGTTGACGCCGACAATGCCGCCCGCCTGCGCACGCGCGGCCAGCCGGGACAGCACCACTGGGGCACCTTCGCCGTTGAAACCGAGCCGGTTGATGACACCGCCATCGGCGGCGAGCCGGAAGACCCGCGGCCGCGGATTGCCGGCCTGGGGGCGCGGCGTCACGGTCCCGACCTCGACGAAACCGAAGCCGAGCCGCAGCAGCGCGTCGGGGGCCTGGGCGTTCTTGTCGAAACCCGCGGCGATCCCCACCGGATTGGGGAAGTTAAGCCCGAAAGCCCGCACCCCGATTTCGCTGGCGTCGGCCGTGGCCTGCGGCAGCGGCATGAAGCGCAGCGCTTTGACGGCCAGACCGTGGGCGTCCTCGGGGTCGAGGAAACGCAGCAGCGGACGCGACAGGCTCTCGAACAGTCCAAGCACGAATGGTAACTCCGGGGGCCGGCGAAACGGCCTGTATGAGACCCTAGCGGCGCGGCGACGGAATATTCAAGGCTCGCCGCAGGAAACAGTTGCATTCGGGGGGCGACTCGAGGGTATCATTCCTAATGGTGGATATCAGTCTCAAAACGGTGGCGCCCCGGCGCTACGGAGAAACCCATGCTGACACATAGCCAAATCTGGAATGCCATTGACCGGCTCGCCGCCCGATCGGGACTGACGGCATCCGGCCTCGCCAAGAAGGCAGGCCTCGATCCTACCACCTTCAACAAGTCCAAGCGCATCACGCCGGAAGGCCGGCCGCGCTGGCCCTCCACCGAGTCGGTCGCCAAGTCGCTGGCGGCAACCGGCACCAAGGTCGAAATCTTCGTCGGCCTGATCGGCGACGGCGCCAAGCCCTCGCTCTCCAGCGTGCCACTGATCGGGCTGGCAGAGGCCGGTGCCGGCGGCTTTTTCGACGATGGCGGCTTCCCGGTCGGCAAAGGCTGGGAGGACGTCCCCTTCCCCTCCGTGTCCGACGAACATGCGTATGCACTGGAGATTTCCGGCGACTCGATGAAGCCGGCCTATCGCGACGGCGACGTGATCATCGTTTCGCCGGGCACGCCGGTGCGCAAAGGCGACCGGGTGGTGGTCAAGACCAAAAATGAAGAGGTCATGGTCAAGGAGCTGAAGCGCAAGTCCACCAAGCACATCGAGCTCAAGTCGCTGAATTCCGAACACCGGGATCGGACGATCCAGATGTCGGACGTGCTGTGGATCGCCCGCATCGTCTGGGCCAGCCAATAGGCCAGCCGCCCGGCCGGCCGGATGGAACTTTTCTGGCCGGCGATGGAACTTCGCGCTATGATTGTCCCCTCACAACGCAGGGGCGTTCCATGCCAAGCCAGACCATCGCACAGGCGCACGGCTGTGCCTGTTGCGGCGACGTATTGCGCGCGCGCTTTGACCGGCGGCGCGTCCTCCACCTCGGTGCCGGCGCCGGACTGATGGCGGCTTTCCCGTCGCTCGCTCTCGGTGCCGAGGGAAATTACGATGCCATGCTGCTCACTTGCATCGATCCCCGGTTTCCGCTGCCGACCCTGGAATACATGAAGGGCCGCGGCATGCTCGGCAAATACAGTCAGTTCTCGATTGCCGGCGCGGCCATCGGCGTGGTCGCGCCGGCGTTCAAGGACTGGGCGCCGGCGTTCTGGGACAATCTCGGCGCCTCGATTCAGTTGCACCGCATTCCCAAGGTGATCGCTATCAACCACCGCGACTGCGGCGCCGCCAGGATCGCCTATGGTGCCGACGCGGTGAAGGACAATGCCGCAGAGACCGAAACGCACAAGGCGTCGCTGATGCTGCTCCGCCAGCAGATGGCGCAGCGCCAGCCAAAGCTTCAGGTCGAGACCGGATTGATGGCGATCGATGGCAAGGTGGAAGTGTTCGGCTGAACTGCACGAGTTACGTTTGTCGTCACCGGGCTTGTCCCGGTGACCCCGCTTGGGAGGGCAGTGCGCCCCCGAGCGGGATGGCCGGGTCGAGCCCGGCCATGACACGCCAATTTGCTACGCGCTCCTTGCCAGCGCGCCGTCGATCATGTCGACGGTGTTCTGCAAGCCATAGACCGCGACGAAGGAGCCGAAGCGCGGGCCCTTCTCCTGGCCGAGCAGGACCTGGTACAGCATGTTGAACCAGTCGAGCGACACGCCCGGCTTGCCGTCCTTGGCCTTCTTCTTCTCGTCGAGGAACGGCTCACGGCGGCCGATCTCGTAGACCACGTCCTGGATCGCTTCCGCGGTCGCATCCGCCGGCATCTGTCCGAGCGCATCGCGCAGATCGGTCAGCGCCGCGCGCTCGGCCTCGGTCGGCTGCCGGAACTTCTTCGTCGGCATCACGAAGTCGCGGAAATAGTGGATGGCGTATTCGACCTGCGCATTCAGCTTCGGATGCGTCTGCGGCGTCACGCCGGGCCGGTAGCGGCCGATGAAGCCCCACAGCGTCTCGGCATTCTCCGCATTCGATGACGACACCAGCGTCAGCAGCATCGAGAACGTCACCGGCATCTCGACCTGCGGCGGCGCGCCGGAATGAATGTGCCAGACCGGGTTCGACAGTTGCTGCTTGCCGTCCTGCCGCTTGTAGCCGTCGAGATGCTGCTGGTACTCGTCGACGGTGCGCGGGATCACGTCGAAATACAGACGCTTGGCCGCCTTCGGCTCGCGGTACATGAACAGCGACAGGCTCTCCGGCGCGGCATAGCGCAGCCATTCGTCGATGGTCAGCCCGTTGCCCTTCGACTTTGAAATCTTCTGGCCGTTCTCGTCGAGGAACAGCTCGTAATTGAAGCCTTCCGGCGCGGTGCCGCCGAGCGCGCGGCAGATCTCACCCGACAACTTGACCGAGTCGATCAGGTCCTTGCCGGCCATTTCGTAATCGACGCCGAGCGCCACCCAGCGCATCGCCCAGTCCGGCTTCCACTGCAGCTTGCAGCGGCCGCCGGTGACCGGCACCGTGAAACGTTCCTGCGTCTCCGGCTCTTCATAGGTAATGGTGCCGCGCTTGGCGTCATGCGCCACAATCGGCACCTGCAGCACCACGCCGCTGCGCAAATCGATCGGCAGAAACGGCGAATAGGTCGCGGCGCGCTCCTCGCGCAGCGACGGCAACATGATGGCCATCACCTTGTCGAGCCGCTCCAGGACCGTGAGCAGCGTCGCGTCGAAGCGACCGGACTTGTAGCAGTCGGTCGAGGACATGAATTCGTAGTCAAAGCCGAAATGGTCGAGGAAGGCGCGCAGGCGCGCATTGTTGTGCTCGCCGAAGCTCGGATGGGTGCCAAACGGGTCCGGCACCTTGGTCAGCGGCTTGCCGAGATGCTGCGTCAGCATCTCCTTGTTCGGCACGTTGTCCGGCACCTTGCGCAGGCCGTCCATGTCGTCGGAGAAGGCGATCAGCCGGGTCTTGATCTTGTCGTCGGTCAGCGTGCGGAAGGCGTGGCGCACCATGGTGGTGCGCGCGACCTCGCCGAAGGTCCCGATATGCGGCAGGCCGGACGGGCCGTAGCCGGTCTCGAAGATGACTTCGTCCTTGGGGTGCTTCTTCAGCCGGGCGACGATCTTGCGCGCCTCCTCGAAAGGCCAGGCATTTGACTGCTCGGCCAGTGACCGCAGATCCGGCACGCTTTCAACAGTAGGCATCGACATCGTGAGACTCCGGGCGCACACATAAGGAAACCGCCCCACCCCGTCAAATCCGAACGTTGCCGAAGGAAAAGCGCGCCCGTGCCCGATTCAAGCGATATACGCCTGCCCGCGACCCGCACCGTTGCCGTCATCGGCGGCGGCCCGGCCGGCCTGATGGCGGCGGAAGTGCTGGCGCGGGCCGGCGCGACGGTGACGGTTTACGACCGGATGCCCTCGCTCGGCCGCAAGTTTCTGCTGGCCGGCCGCGGCGGCCTCAATCTAACCCACAGCGAGGACCTCAAGCCGTTTCTCGGCCGCTATGGCGACGACATCGATCCGAAACTGCGCGCCGCGATCGAAGCCTATCCGCCGCAGGCCTTGCGCGCCTGGAGCGACAGCCTTGGTCAGGAGACCTTCATCGGCTCCAGCGGCCGGGTGTTTCCGGTCGCGCTGAAGACCTCGCCGCTGCTGCGGACCTGGCTGCTGCGGCTCGGCAATCTCGGCGTCACCGTCAAGCTGCGCCATCGCTGGGACGGCTGGGACGACGAAGGCCGGCTGCGCTTTGCCGGGCCCGATGGCGAACAGGTCGTGGCGCCCGATGCGACCGTGCTGGCGCTTGGCGGCGCCAGCTGGCCGCGGCTCGGCTCCGATGGCGCCTGGGTCGAGACGCTGGCCGCGCACGGCGTGAAGGTGACGCCGCTGCAGCCGGCCAATTGCGGCTTCACCGCCGCCTGGTCCGAGGTCTTCCGGAAATTTGAAGGCCAGCCGCTGAAACGCATCGCCGTCGCACTGGCCAGCCGCAGCGTGCGCGGCGAAGCCGTCGTCACCCGCGACGGGCTCGAAGGCGGCGCCATCTATGCGCTGTCGTCGGCGATCCGCGACGCCATCCTGCGCAACGGCAAGGCCACGATCATGGTCGATCTGCTGCCGGACGTGAGCGTGACGAAGTTGCGCGAACGCCTGTCGGGCGCGCGCGGCAAGCAGTCGCTGTCGAACTTCCTGCGCAAAGCGACGCATCTGTCGCCGGTGGCGCTCGGGCTGGTGCGCGAGGCGGCCTTGCCGGCCGGCCGTTCGCTGTCGACCATGGACGCCAAGGATCTGGCCGGTCTGATCAAGGCGGTGCCGGTGACTCTCACCGGCGTGCAGCCGATCGCCACCGCCATTTCGACTGCCGGCGGCGTCAGCTTTGACGAACTCAATGCGCAGCTCATGCTGCGGCGGCGGCCGGGCCTGTTCATCGCCGGCGAAATGCTGGATTGGGACGCGCCGACCGGCGGCTATCTGTTGCAGGCCTCGTTCGCCACCGGCGCCGCTGCCGGGCACGGCGCCGCAGCCTGGCTGTCGAAGCGGCGCTAGGCCAAAACAAAGAAGGGCCGCCCACACGGGGCAGCCCTTCCATTGTCGAACCGCAGTCCGTGGACCGGACTGAAATGGCTTACGCCACGCTAAGTCCCACCGAGGCGAGAACCCAGGTCACGGATGCCGACGGCTGCGGCGATAGACAATGAGACACTGGATCACCTCCTTTCTGAATGTTGACGACACAATCAAGGTAAGGTGTTCGCCGCGATTTGGAAGTGGCAAATTGCGGCAGGCGCACCGGAATTTTCAGAACGGGCTGACCGGAAAATAGCGCAGCCAGAGATCGGTAAAGCGGCCTTTTTCCCACAGCCGGAACAGCGCCCAGTTGAACGCCTGCCGCATCAGGTTATTGCCGCGCTTGACGGCGATGCCGACGCCCTCGCCGAAGTACCGGCTTTCGATATAGGGCCCGCCGCGGAACTCGCAGCAATTGGCCGAGTCGGTACCGTTGAGCCAGAACGCCAGCGCGATGCCGTCGCCAAACAGGAGATCGGCCTCGCCCTTTCTCAGGGCGGCGCGGGCGTCCTCGGCATTCGGGAAAGGTTTCAGCGTGGCTTCGGTGAACAGCATCTTGAGATAGGCTTCATGCGCGGTGCCGGCGACCACCGCGACGGTGCGGCCCTCCATCGCTTCCGGCCGCACATCGTCGAAGGCGAAGTCGCGCCGCGCCACGAAGCGCGCCGGCGTGCGGTAATACGGGTCGCTGAAGTCGACCTGTTTGCGCATTTCCGCGGTCTGTGCAAACGACGCGATCACCGCGTCGCCCTGGTTGGTGTCGAGCGAACTGATCAGCGTATCGAAGCGGCGCATCTGCACCGTACAGGCGACGTTGATCTCCTCGCAGATCAGCCGCGCCAGGTCGACGTTGAACCCGGCCGGCGCGCCGTCGGGCCCGGCATAGTTGAAGGGCGGGTAATCGGTCTCGGTCAGAAAGCGGATGACGGTGATGCGCGACAGGTCCGGCCGCTCCGGGCGCCGCCGCGGATCCCAGAACCCCGGCACCGCCAGCGGATCGGCCGACGGCCGCACCACCGGCTTGACGCTCGGCGCCGGCGGGGTGATGGCGGGCGGCGCCGGCTTGTCGGGCACCACAATCGGCGGCGGCGTCGCCGGCTTCACCGCCGGTTGCGCACCGGCCCCGGCGACCGCGAATGCGGCGAGCGCAACAGCAAGCATCACCGTCACGCCGCCGCGCATGCCTTGACCGCCGTTACAGGACATCCGCCATCTCAAATCAGGATTCGCCCGGACCATAGCATCGCCATGGCAGCGGACCAGCCTTATTCGAAACGGCGCGCCAAACCGTTAACGGCTACGCCGCGCCGGTCAGTTGCTTCTCGATCTGATGAACCGGCATCTTGACGAAATCCTTATCGACCTCGGCGCGGATGGCACTCTTGAGCGCCGGCGAATAGGCCGCGCGCAACATGCCGAGCGCGCGCGGCGGCGCCACCATGATCATGGTTTTGGTCTTGCCTTCGGTCAGCGCAACATCGAGGTACTTGGTCAGTTCGACGAGAAAACTCCGCTCCGCCTGGTCGTGCCAGTCGGTCTGCTCGACCGCACTGCGGCCGGTGCCGACCGAACTGAAACTGCGACCGGGTGCGCCGGTGCCGAGATCGCGCGTCGCCAGATTCTCCTGCTCAAACACTTCGATGGTTTTGAGATTGGGAAACTTCAAATCGCCGGCATTCTCCAGCACCAGCGCCTTGGCACCATCGCAGACAACAACCCATTCGCCCCTGCGGATCAAAAGATCGGACATGAAATTCCTCCTGAACTGCATCAAGTCTAGAGCTGCCGCGTGGTCGCGGTTTACTCCAAATCAAACGCGTCAGGAAGAGATCGGTTGCCTCGCGGAAGCGCTAGTTGGTCCCGTCCAGCAACCGGCGGGCGATGACCTGGGCCTGAATTTCGGCGGCGCCCTCGAAAATGTTGAGAATGCGCGCGTCGCACAGAATACGCGAGATCGGGAATTCGAGCGCGAAGCCGTTGCCGCCGTGAATCTGCACGGCGTTGTCGGCATTGGCCCAGGCGATGCGCGCACCGAGCAGTTTGGCCATGCCGGCCTCGAGATCGCAGCGGCGGCCGGAGTCTTTTTCGCGCGCCGCATGATAGGTGAGCTGGCGCGCGATCATGATCTCCACCGCCATCATCGCGATCTTGTCGGCGACACGCGGGAATTCGATAATCGGCTTGCCGAACTGCATGCGGCTCTGCCCGTACTCGATCGCCGTTTCCATCGCCGATTGCGCCACGCCGATGGCGCGGGCGGCGGTCTGGATGCGCGCCGACTCGAACGTCTGCATCAACTGCTTGAAGCCGAGCCCCTCGACGCCGCCGAGCAGATTTTCCGCCTTGACCTCGAAGCCGTCGAAGGCGATCTCGTATTCCTTCATGCCGCGATAGCCGAGTACTTCGATCTCGGTGCCGGTCATGCCCTTGGCGGGGAACGGATTTGCGTCGTCGCCGCGCGGCTTTTCCGCCAGCAGCATCGACAGACCGCGATGGCCAGCCTCTTTCGGATTGGTGCGAACCAGCAGCGTCATCAGGTCGGCGCGGACCGGATGGGTGATCCAGGTCTTGTTGCCATAGACTTTGTAGACGTCGCCTTCGCGTACGGCGCGCGTCTTCAGCGAGGCGAGGTCGGAACCGGTGTTGGGCTCGGTGAAAACCGCGGTCGGCAGCACCTCGCCGGACGCGAGCCTTGCCAGCCATTTTTCCTTCTGCGCGGGGGTGCCGCTGCCGAGGATCAGTTCGGCCGCGATCTCGGAACGGGTGCCGAGCGAACCGACGCCGATATAGCCGCGCGACAGTTCTTCGGAGACGACGCACATCGACTCCTTGCCGAGCCCCATGCCGCCGAACTCTTCCGGAATGGTCAGGCCGAACACGCCGAGGTCGGACATCTGCGCGATGATGTCCATCGGGATATAGCTGTTGGTGCGGTGCCAGCTTTGGGCATGGCCGATCACCTCGCTGTCGGCGAATTTGCGCATCTCCTCGCGGATCGATTCCAGCGTCTCGTCGAGGCCGCAGGCGCCGACCGTGGCGCCGTGGCTGGCGCGCAACAGTTCAACGAGGCGGGCGCGCCGCGCCGCCGTGTTGCCATCGGCGATAAGACTCTCGACCGCGGGCGTGATGCGGGCCGCCACCTGAGCCATGGTCAGGCCCATATCGCTGGGGCGGACGATCTCGCCCTGGCTCATCGGAATGCCGCCGGCGATCTGCGCCAGGTATTCCCCGAGCCCGATCCGGACCAGCAGTTCTTCGAGCTCGCCGAAGGTCCCGGCGCGCGACATACGGTCCGTGTAATCGGCGAGTTGCCGCACCGCTTCCACGTAAGTGGCGAGCCAGGCCAGCCCGTGGGTCGCCCGCTGCTCGCGATCGAACAAACGGCTGACGGCATGGCCTTCGACCACGACCCGCGTCCGCACCTTGGCCAGTGCGTCGGCCAGCAGCGCGTCAAGCGCGGCGGTCGCCTCGCGGCTCAATTCGACCAGATCTTGTTCGGCAACGGCGCGGGAGGCTGCGGTCGGCATGGGGCCCTCGATCGGACAATGCCGCAAACCTACGCGTGCACTGCACAAAAGCAAAGTGGATATCTGGGTAAGTGTCAGTGATCGGGCAGACCTTTGCAATTGCTACAAAATTAACCATTTCAGTCTCTTATGGGGAGTCGCTGCGTACTGGCCCCCCGTGAAAACCCGAAACGACCGCATGCGGGTTAAAAAAGAAGTCCTTAATTTCGGCGGAGCAACCCGGCTTCTGACCAGGCTGAAGGTGCGGACCCGTATCGTCGTGCTGGCGTTAATCCCGGTGTTCGGCTTTCTCGCCTTGGGGCTGACCTACCATTCCGGCGAAGGCGGCGTCAGCGGCGCCTTCGATACCGTCAAGCGTTCGTCCAGCCACGCCGACGCCAGCCGCAACTTCCAGAGTTCGGTCACCACCATGCGGATCCTGGCCAAGGACTTCGGCGCCGCGCCATCGACCGCCCTGGTGAACGACTTCAGCCTCGCGCATGGGCTGGCGCTGAACAGTCTTGATACAATCGGCGCCGGCGACAACCGTCGCATCGCCGAGAATGTCGCGACCCTGCGCGCCGACATGATCGAGTTGCGCGGCCATTTCAACGATCTGGTGGACGAGCAGAGGCTGCTCGGCTTCAACGATGAAAGCGGCTTGCGGCATAGCCTCATTATGGCCGGCAACGCCGTCGAGCGAATCCTCAACACCAACATGAACTGGCTCTCCGAAGCGGACGCCAACAAGTTGATGATGATGCTGCTGTTGATGCGGCATCAAGAAAGTCAGTACCGGCTGAACCGGACCGAACTGGCCAAGCTTGAATTTCTCGCTGGCTATCGGCGCTTCACCGAAGCGTTTGCGGAAATCGCGGGTGCCCCGGAAATGAAGGCTCCGCTTTATCAGCAGGTGAAAGCCTATGCCGACACCTTCGCACAATGGGTCGAGGGTTTCGACCGGGTCTACGCGCTCCGTGCAGTGATCGACATCGACACACAGCGGGTGCTGCCGCACGCCGACGAAGTCATCTATCTGGCGCGCCAGACGGCCGACGCCGCGACGGCAGCACTTGCCGTGTCGCAGGGACGCACCCGCAACGGGATCATTGCGGTGGGTCTAGCCATGGTGCTGCTGTGTGTCGGTTTCAGTTGGATGATCGGCCGCAGCATTGTCAATCCACTGATCGGACTTGGCGGTGCGATGCAGCGGCTTGCTGCTGGCGACACCAACGTCCGAATTCCGGCGACCCGGGCGCACGACGAAATCGGCGAAATGGCGCGCACCGTCATCGTGTTCCGCGACACGATGGTCGAGCGGAAGGCGCTGGCGCAGGCGGAATCAGATTCGGCGCTCGCACGCGAGCGTCGCAGCGATGCGATCGGCAAGACGATTGCCCAGTTCAACGACTCGGCTGGCAGCGCGCTGGCGGGCTTGCGCGCCGCATCGTCGAAACTGGAGACGAGCTCGCGCGACCTCAACACGTCGGCGGACGCGATGTCGGCTGAAGCGCTGGCAGCCGAGCGGCGCGTCGCCGCCGCGTCGGAAAACGTCACCTCGGCCGCCAGCTCGGTCGAGGAACTGGCTGCATCGATCGGCGAAATCGCCTCGCAGGCGGAAAAATCGACCGGCGTGGCCAGCCGCGCCGTGGCGGAAGCCGAGCGCACCGTCGTCACCATGGCGGAACTGGGTCAGGCGGCGACCCGCATCGGCGAGGTCGTCAGCCTGATCCAGGCCATCGCGGGGCAGACCAATTTGCTGGCGCTTAACGCGACCATAGAGGCGGCACGGGCGGGCGACGCAGGACGCGGCTTTGCGGTGGTCGCCGCCGAAGTGAAGTCACTGGCAAGCCAGACCGCGAAAGCAACCGAAGAAATCGCCGAGCAGATCGGCTCTATCCAGAATGCCGCAGCCGATGCGGCGCAGGGCATCGAGCAAGTCAATGTCATCATCCGCGACATGTCGGCCATCGCAACCATGGTGGCGGCGACGGTCGATCAGCAAAGTTCGGCCGTCGCCGCGATCGCTGAGGGCGTGACCCTTGCCTCCGGCGAGGCGAGAGGCGGCGCCGCTGCGATGAGCAGGGTCGCCGTGGTCACGACCGCCGCCCGCGCGACTGCGGCAGACGTAGAAATTATCGCCGACACGCTCGCCGCCGAAGCCGGCCGCCTCGAAGCCGAGGTGCGGCGTTTCCTGGCGGATGTTCAGGCGGCGTAAGTTCCGTCCTTGCAACCCTTGCAAACCAGGCGGCGATAGCCGATCTCAAAGAAAGACCGGTTTTTTGGCGAAGCTGAGTTTGGGGCTAGCGCATTGCGCATAATCTTTTGGTCATTGCGGATCGCGCGCGACGCGGTACGCAATTTTACCGCCGATGACGGCTGGGCCATCGCCAGCCATATCGCGCTGTCGACATTAATGGCGATGTTCCCGTTCCTGATCATTGTCACCGCGCTGGCCGGCTTTTTCTTCGGCTCGCGGGAGTTGGCCGACGAGGCGGCGCAAATCCTCCTGGAGGCTTGGCCCGAGGCCGTCGCCGGCCCGATCGCGATGGATATCGCCGGCGTTCTGACCGACCGCCGCGGCGGCGTGCTGACCTTCGGCGTCCTGTTCGCGCTTTATTTCGCGTCCAGCGGCGTCGAAAGCTTGCGCATCGGGCTGAACCGCGCCTACGGCGTGGTCGAACAGCGGCCCTGGTGGCTGCTGCGCCTGGAGTCGGTCGCCTACGTTCTGGTCGCCGCGGTGGCGATCCTGGCGTTCTCGTTTCTCGTGGTGCTGGCACCGCTGATCATCAACAAACTGGTGCACATTGTCCCGGCTCTTGAGCCGCTGAGCGAAGTCATCACCTTCGCGCGCTATGCAGTCGCCGTCATCGTCCTCGTGATGGCCCTGCTGATCCTGCACAGTTGGCTGCCGTCGGGCCGCCGCAACTTCGTCGAAATCGCGCCCGGCATCGTCGCCACGCTGCTGCTGTGGCTGATCAGCGGCGCTGCCTTTGGCCGTTATCTGGCCTATTACGCCTTCGCCTATGTCTCGATGTATGCCGGCCTCGCCTCGGCGATGATCGCGCTGGTCTTCCTCTATGTCTGCGCCTCAATCTTCATTTTCGGCGGCGAGTTGAACTCGGTCATCGCCAAGGACCGGGAAGCACAACAAGCGGACCAGCCTGCGGCTTAGATTCCTGGATTGTCGATACGGTATCGGGCTGCGGCAAATGGCATTCGCCAGCATCCGCGTCAGGATGTCGCGGCTCTCCGTCACAGTGGCGTTTTCTCAACCAATTGCGGCCAAAACGGAGGTCGCTGTGCCGCTATCTGCAGCAGGAACCCGCTTGCCCATGCTTCGCCCGATCGACCGCCGATCTCTGGACGAAACGCTGCCGCTGCTGCAGCGCGGGTTCGCGCACGCGCCGGCGTTCTGGGCGGCGGCGCTTGAACGCCTGAAACGCTATCAATCGGCCGCCCCGGACACACCCGCCGCCTATCTGCTCGACGTCAAAGGGGCCCCCGTCGGCGTCATTCTCACCATTGCCAGCGCGCGCACCGCGGCCGATGGCGCGACGCGCAGCGTGGTCAACCTGTCGAGCTGGTTTGTCGATGAAGCCCATCGCTGGCGGGCGCCGCGCATGCTGCAACAGCTTACCGCCAGCAACGACACGCTCTACACCGACCTGACACCTACCGTTCCGGTGCAATCGATGATTGGGCGCCTCGGCTTTAGCCGCTGGACCGAAGGAACGCTGCTGTTCCCGCTGCCGCTGCATGCCATCGGCCGCGCCGGCGACACGCATGTGGTGCGTTTCGATAACCTGCCGGCCGATGCCTTGCCGGCGCCGGTGCAGCGGATCATGACCGATCATGCGGCACTGGGCTGTCTGACCGCCGCCTTGTGGGACGGCGCGCGCCTGCACCCGCTGATCTTCTCACGGATGAGCCGCAAGGGATTGCCGATAGCGCGCCTGCTCTACGCCGAGGACCGTTCGGTCGTCAGAGGCCACATGGCCGCGATTGCCCGCTATTTGCTGCGGGAAAAGGCGGTGCTGCTGGCGATGAGCGCCGATCGCAGCGAGCGGGTCCCCGGCAGCTTCTTTACCCAACGTGCACCGCCGGCCTTTTATAAAGGCACGATGAACACCGCGGCGATCGATCACGCCTATTCCGAATTCGTTTTCCTGCAAATCTGACGCATGGCGGCCGATAACATGCTTTCACCGACGAACCAGAATGTCAGAGCCGACATTACGGATTATCTCCGGCAACGATTCCCCGCTCTGTCGAGCCACGCGCTCAACGATGACACGCCGCTTCTGGCCGGCGGCGCCATCGATTCGCTCGGAATTCTGGACCTCATGGCCTTCGTCGGCGAACGCCTCGGCATCGAGATACAGGACGAGGATTTCGAGCCGGAGAATTTCGAAACCCTCGGTCACCTGGTCGCCTTCGCGGAGCGAAAGAAGGCGTGATGGCGGCGCCGTATCTCGTCCATCATCTGCTTCAGCACAGCGGCGACACCGGTGCGCGGACTGCGTTGATCGATGGCCCGAGGACGCTGACCTATGGCGATTTCCGCCGTCAGATCGATGATGGCGCGCGGCGCCTGCAAGCGGCCGGTGTGACGCGCGGCGACCGTGTCGCGATCCTGCTGCCGAAAAGCATCGAGGAATGCCGCGCGATTTTCAGCACCAGCCGCGCCGGCGGCGTGTTCGTGCCGGTCAATCCGCTGCTGCGTCCGGCGCAGATCAAGCACATCGTCGAGGACTGCACGGCGCGGGTGCTGATCACCAACGCGGCGCTCTTGAAGACTCTGGGCAACACCTTTGACGACACTGCCGGCCTCTCGATCGTCACCGTCGATGACGACACCGGCAGCAGTGGCGCATCGCCCCCGCCGTCCGCCGCCATTGGCGAGGACCTGGCGGCCATCCTCTACACATCGGGATCGACCGGCCGGCCCAAGGGCGTGATGCTCAGCCACCGCAATCTGGTGGCCGGAACGCGGATCGTGCGCACCTATCTCGGCATCTCGGGCTCAGACCGCATTCTGTCGGTGCTGCCGTTCAGCTTCGACTACGGTCTCAACCAGTTGCTGACCGCGGTCGAGCAATCGGCCACCACCGTGCTGCTGACGTTCCGGTTTGGCGACGACATCGTGCGCGCCATCCGCGACCATGAATGCACAGGGCTGGCCGGCGTCCCGACCATCTGGTCGATCCTGACGCGGGCGTCGCCGCTGCTGGCCAAGACCCCGCTGCCGTCATTGCGGTACATCACCAATTCCGGCGGCGCCGTGCCGTCCGACACGGTGCGCAAGCTGCGTGACATGCTGCCCGACACCCGCATCTTCCTGATGTACGGGCTGACCGAAGCGTTCCGCTCGACGTTTCTGCCGCCCGATGAAATCGACAAGCGGCCGACCTCGATCGGCAAGGCCATTCCCGAATGCGAGGTCTTCGCCGTCACCGCCGACGGACGCCGCACCAAGCCCGGCGAGCCCGGCATTCTCGTGCACCGCGGCCCGACCGTCTCGCTCGGCTACTGGAACAGGCCCGAGGATACCGCGCGCGTGCTGCGCCAGAACCCCTTGCTGCCGGCGACACATGGCGGCGAGATCGTCTGCTTCTCCGGCGATCTGGTTACCGAGGACGAAGAAGGCTTCCTGTATTTCGTCGGCCGCGACGACGCCATGATCAAGTCGTCCGGCTACCGCATCAGCCCGACGGAGGTCGAGGAAGTGCTGATGTCGACCGGGCATTTCCGCCAGGTCGCCGTGATCGGCCTGCCGGATCCGATGGCCGGGCAGAAAGTGCACGCCGTCGGCGTCGCCCGCGATGGCGCCATCGACGTGCCGGTGACGCTGAAGGCCGCCGCCGACCGGCTGCCGCCGTTCATGCTGCCGCGCGACATCGAACTGGTCGACGAACTGCCGGTCACCGCCAACGGCAAGGTCGACTACAAGACGCTGGTCGCGCAACGGACAAGCCATGCCGGCCACTGATGAAAAATCCGCTTTGGCCGACACGCTGGTCGCCGAACATTTCGCGGTGCGCGACGGCCGGCTGATCGCCGGCGGCATTGCCGTCGACGAACTGGCCGAGCGGTTTGGCACACCGCTGTTCGTCTACGACGCCGGCGTGATGAAGAAGAGCTTCGCGCGCCTGTCGGAAGCGGTCGCCGGCTTCGCCGAGATCTACTTCTCCATCAAGGCCAATCCCAATCCGGCGGTCGCCGCGATTTTCGTCGCGCAAGGCGCCGGCATCGAGATCGCCTCGGCCGGCGAATATGCCCGCGCCCGCCGCGCCGGCGCCGATCCAATGCGCATTCTGTTTGCCGGCCCCGGCAAGCGCGACGACGAACTCGATTACGCCATTGCCGGCGGTATCGGCGAAATCCATCTCGAGAGCTTCGAGGAAATCGCGCAGGTCGAGGCGATCGCGCGCAAGCGCGGCCAAAAGGTCCCGGTGTCGATCCGCATCAATCCGGTGGCGGCGGCGCAGGGCGGCGCCATGCGCATGGGCGGCAAGCCGGCGCCGTTCGGCTTCGACGAGGAGCAGGTCGGCGAGGTCCTGCAGGCATTGGCCGCGACCGCGCATCTCGATTTCTGCGGCGTCCATTTGTTCGCCGGCACGCAGATCCTCGACGCCGACGTGCTGCTGGCGCAGTGGAGCCATGGCATCGGCGTCGCGGCAAGCGTCGCGCGGCAGGCGCAGCGCCCGCTGCGGTCGATCGACCTCGGCGGCGGACTCGGCATTCCCTATTACAGCGGCGACGGCGTGCTCGATCTCGACCGCGTGCGCGCCGGCATCCCCGCGCTTCAGCAGGCGCTGCGGGACGAACCGCTGATCCGCGACGCCCGCGTCGTGGTCGAGCCGGGGCGCTATCTCACCGGTCCATCCGGGCTTTATGTCGCGCGCGTCATCGCCAGCAAGCAATCGCGCGGCCAGCGCTTTCTGATCACCGACGGCGGCATGCATCATCACCTCGCCGCCTCCGGCAATCTCGGCCAGGTGATCAAGCGCGATTATCCGGTGGTTGCACCGGCTCACATGAATGCAACGGAACTGTCACCCTGTTCGGTGGTCGGCCCGCTGTGCACGCCGCTCGACACGCTGGCGCGCAAGACCGACATGCCGGACCTGAAGGCCGGCGACCTGATCGCGGTGATGCAATCCGGCGCCTACGGATTATCCGCCAGCCCGTCCGGCTTTCTCAGCCATCCGCAGCCGGCCGAAATCGTGGTCGGCGACGGCCAGGCCATTGTCGTGCGCGAGCGCGAAAAGCTGGAGCCGCTGCCGTAACGTCAGCCGCCGGCTGCCTCGACCGTATCCTCGAAGTTCCTGAGACCCTCGCGCGGCGCCGACACCAGCACCGACATATTGCCGGGCGGATGCTGGTTCTTCCACATCATGGTGTGCGCTTTGGGAATTTCCATCCACGGGAAGGTCTTGGACAGGCACGGGTCGATGCGGCGCTCCAGCACGAAGCGGTTGGCTTGGCTAGCCTGCTTCAGGTGCGCGAAGTGCGAGCCCTGGATGCGCTTCTGCCGCATCCAGACATAGCGCGCGTCGAAAGTGATGTTGAAGCCCGTGGTACCGGCGCAGAACACCACCATGCCGCCGCGCTTGACGACCATGCACGACACCGGGAACGTCGCCTCGCCCGGATGTTCGAAGACGATATCGACGTCGCGCTTGCCGGTGATATCCCAGATCGCCTTGCCGAAGCGGCGCGCTTCCTTGGCCCAGTCGTTGAACTCGGCCGAGTTCACCTGCGGCAGTTGACCCCAGCAGTTGAATTCCTTGCGGTTGATCGCCCCCTTGGCGCCAAGATTGAAGACGTATTCCATCTTCGATTCATCGGACACGACCGCGATGGCATTGGCGCCGGACGCCGCGACGAGCTGCAGGCCGAACACGCCGAGACCGCCGGAGGCGCCCCAGACCAACACGTTGTCGCCAGGCTTTAGAGTGTGCGGCGAATGGCCGAACAGCATGCGGTAGGCGGTCGCCAGCGTCAGCGTGTAACAGGCCGATTCCTCCCAGGTGAGATGCGCCGGCTTCTGCATCAGTTGCCGCGACTGCACACGGCAGAACTGCGCGAACGAACCGTCCGGCGTCTCGTAACCCCAGATGCGCTGCGACGGCGACAGCAGCGGATCCCCGCCATTGCAGTCCTCGTCGTCGCCGTCGTCCTGGTTACAGTGGACGATGACCTCATCGCCGACTTTCCAGCGCTTCACCTTGGAGCCGACGGCCCAGACGATGCCCGAAGCATCCGACCCGGCGATGTGAAAGGGCTGCTTGTGCACATTGAACGGCGTGATCGGCTGGCCGAGGCCGGCCCAGATGCCGTTGTAATTGACGCCGGCCGCCATCACGAGAACGAGTACGTCCTCTTCACCGATGGGCCAGGTCGGCACCTGCTCGATCTGGAATGATTTTTCCGGCGGCCCGTGACGGTCCTGCCGGATCACCCAGGCATGCATCTTTTCGGGCACATGGCCGAGCGGCGGAATTTCACCGACGTCGTAGAGGTCTTTGAGCGGAGCGACGCTCCGCAGGGGGGCGGCAGCCGGCATCGGCACTCTCCATGGACAGACAGCAAGTGTGGCGCAATTGATGCTGCAACGCAATATCGAGATTTTGACAGGATCGAAGGGTTCACCAGGCCCCGAAAGACGGGCCCGGGCGCGCCCCCTGCGGCGCCGTTTCCATGTTGCAATGCAATAACATACGGTCCACACTTGGACCGGACTTGGGCGAGACCATTGCTGTGACGCAGCCGGCGATCCGTATCCCATGAACGAGCAAGCCAAAATCGACGCCGCCGCGCGGGCCAAGCCGATGCGCGACAAGCCGTGGATGTTCCGCACCTATGCGGGGCATTCCACCGCCAAGGATTCCAACGCGCTCTATCGCAAAAACCTGTCCAAGGGGCAGACCGGGCTGTCAGTCGCCTTCGATCTGCCGACGCAGACGGGCTACGACAGCGACCACGTGCTGTCGCGCGGCGAAGTCGGCAAGGTCGGCGTGCCGGTCAATCACCTCGGCGACATGCGGGCGCTGTTCGACCAGATCCCGCTCGCCACCATGAACACCTCGATGACCATCAACGCCACCGCGGCGTGGCTGATGGCGCTCTACATTGCGGTGGCCGACGAACAGGGCGCGCCGCGCACCGCGCTGACCGGCACCATCCAGAACGACATCATCAAGGAATACCTGTCGCGCGGCACCTACGTGTTTCCGCCGGCGCCGTCGATGCGGCTGATCAAGGACATCGCGATCTTCACGACGAGCGAATTGCCGAAGTGGAATCCGATGAACATCTGCTCCTACCATCTGCAGGAAGCCGGCGCGACGCCGGTGCAGGAACTGGCTTATGCGCTCGCCACCGCCATCGCCGTGCTCGACACGGTGAAGGCGTCGGGCGAAGTCAGCCAGGAGAAGTTCGGCGAGGTGGTCGGCCGCATCTCGTTCTTCGTTAATGCCGGCATGCGCTTCATCACCGAAATCTGCAAGATGCGGGCTTTCGTGGAGTTGTGGGACGAGATCACGCGCACGCGCTACGGCGTCACCGATCCGAAGCAGCGGCTGTTCCGTTACGGCGTGCAGGTCAACTCGCTCGGCCTCACCGAGCCGCAGCCGGAGAATAACGTCGCCCGCATTTTGATCGAGATGCTGGCGGTGACGCTGTCGAAAAACGCCCGCGCCCGCGCCGTGCAATTGCCGGCCTGGAACGAGGCGCTTGGCCTGCCGCGGCCGTGGGATCAGCAGTGGTCGCTGCGCATGCAGCAGATCCTCGCCTTCGAGACCGACCTGCTTGAGTTCGGCGATATCTTCGATGGCTCCGCCGAGATGAAGCGCAAAGTCGATGCGCTCAAGGCCGAGGCGATGGAAGAACTCGCCAATATCGAGGCCATGGGCGGCGCCATCGCCGCGGTCGAAAGCGGCTACATGAAGCAGCGGCTGGTGGAATCCAACAGCGCGCGTTTCGAAGGCATCGAGCGCGGCGAGCAGATCGTCGTCGGCGTCAACAAGTACCTCGAGACCGAACCGTCGCCGCTGACCGGCGGTATCGACGCCATCATGACGGTGTCGGAAGATGCCGAACGCGACCAGCTCGCGCGGCTGGAAGCCTGGCGTGCGTCGCGCGACCCGAAAGCGGTCGCCGCCGCATTGGCCGAACTCAAGCGCGCCGCCGTCACCGGCACCAACATCATGCCGCCGTCGATCGCCTGCGCCAAGGCCGGCGTCACCACCGGCGAATGGGGATGGACGCTGCGCGAGGCGTTCGGCGAATACCGCGCACCCACGGGCGTCGGCAATGCCATGCGCAACGACGTCGACGGGCTCGACGACATCCGCGGCGAAGTCGACCGGGTATCGCGCAAGCTCGGCCGGCGCCTCACCTTCCTGGTCGGCAAGCCGGGCCTCGATGGCCATTCCAACGGCGCCGAACAGATCGCGGTGCGGGCGCGCGATTCCGGCATGCAGGTGGTCTACCAGGGCATCCGGCTGACGCCCGAGGAAATCGTCGACGCCGCGCGCGAGCAGAGCGCGCACGTCATCGGGCTGTCGGTGCTGTCGGGCAGCCATCTGCCGCTGGTCGCCGACGTTGTGGCGCGGATGAAGGCGGCCGGCATGACCATCCCGCTGGTGGTCGGCGGCATCATTCCGCCGGAAGACGCCGAGCAGCTTACCGAGGCCGGGGTCGCCGCGGTCTACACGCCGAAGGATTTCGAACTGAACCGCATCATGTCGGATGTTGTGCGGATCGTTGAGCAGAACAATGGCGTGAGTGATGTTTAGCTTCTTCTCTCTCCCCGCACCCGGGGAGAGGGAAGAGCAGCCAGCACCTCCGCCAGCCGGCTCGGGCTGACCGGTTTGACGAAATAGCAATCCATTCCCGCCGCCTTGGCGGCAGCCTCATTGGTGCTGCTGCCGCGGCCGGAAATGCCGATCACCGTCACCTGTCCCGCCTTGCCCGGCAGAGCCCGGATCGCCCGCGTCGCGGCGATCCCGTCGAGCCTGGGCAATGTGATGTCCATCAACACCGCGTCATAGCTGCCGCGCGCCGCCGCCTTGACCGCCGCCTCCCCGGTCTCGGCGAAATCAACCTGATGGCCAAGCTCGCGCAAAATCGTTTTCATCACCACGCGGCCGTACGGATTGTCCTCGGCGCACAGCAGCTTGAGCGCGCGTCTCGCCGCGGCGCGAGCGCCATCGCGATCCGGCACGGGAGCTGCGACGCGATCAACAAGGACCGTGAGCGTGAACGTGCTGCCGCGGCCCGGCTTGCTGACGACCTTGAGATCGCCACCCATCGCCTTGGCTATGCGCTTGACGAAGCTCAGCCCCAGTCCGGCGCCGCCATAGCGCCGCGCCACATCGACGCTGGCCTGGGCGAACGGACGGAACAGCGATTTCAATTCCGTGGCGCTGATGCCGATGCCGCTGTCGGCGACCGTAAAGACCAGCCGGACGCGCTTCTTCGCCGCCGCCGTAGCCGCCACGGCGAAGCGAACGCCACCGGCATGGGTGAACTTCACCGCGTTGTCGACCAGATTCTCCAGCGCCGCGCGCAGCCGCACAACATCGCCGCCGGCCAGCAGCGGCAGCTCGGACGCAATCGATATCTGCGACGTGATGTTGCGGTTGCCGGCGCGCGCCGACAGGCCCTGCGCCACGGCCTCGGCCAGTTCGCGCGGCGAGAACGGCTCGTGGCGCAGCACGAGGCCCGCCGATTCCGCCCTGGTGGCATCGACGATCAAGCCAGTGAGTGCCGCCAGATGATCGGCGCCGCTTTTGATGGCGTTGGCCCATTCGCGCTCGCGCGGGCCGAGATCGGAGGCCGCCAGCAATTCGGCCAGCGCCACCATGCCCGTCAGCGGTGTCCGTAGATCATGCGCGATGCCGGCGAGCGCCGCCTCGACCGCGCGCGCGTCGGGGGCCACCGCCTTGTCCGCGCGGGCGCGCGTCTTGCGCACGGCTTTACGCGGCCGCTTGCTCGTCTTTCGTTTCGCCATTTATCCCCGCCCTTCGCCGGACCATGGCACGGACGGCAGGCTCAATCGAGCCCGGCCATTTTCCGGATACCGGCGGCGGCGACACCCTGCTGCCGCAGGTCGCGCAGGCCGGTGGCCTGCGTCGATTTCGACAGCTTGCGGCCGTCGGCGTCGAGGATCAGGCGATGGTGATGGTACACAGGTTGCGGCAGCCCGAGCAGTGTCTGCAACAGACGATGCACGCTGGTGGCGTGAAACAGGTCGGCGCCGCGCACCACATGCGTCACGCCTTGCGCCGCATCGTCCACGACGACGGCGAGGTGATAGCTGGTCGGCGTTTCCTTGCGCGCCAGGATGACGTCGCCCCA
>JALHNV010000009.1:0-10188 GCA_022843325.1 Pseudolabrys sp.
ATCGGGTGCACGCGCGGCGCTGCCGATCAGCGTCACCTCCGCCTGCGTGTCGGCATCGAGCGCCGAGGCCAGCGCGTCGATCTCGATGAAGCCGTCGGCCTGCGAAAAGCTGGTCACCGAACCGGAGCCCTTGCCGGTCGGGAACGCGATCGGCCCTTCCGCGCCATGCGCCAGCGACACCAAGACGAATTCCTTGCGGCCGAGTTCGGACGCAATGCGGACCGGCACGCGGGCGGTGACGGTCTCCGCTGCTTCGGTTCCCAAGCCCGCCAGCGCCCGGATGACGGGTGCAACGAAAGCATGGAAGGTAAAAATCGCCGAGGTCGGAAAGCCCGGCAGCACCACGATCGGCTTGCCGTCGACGACACCAAGGCAAAGCGGCTTGCCCGGCTTCAGCGCGACGCCGTGCACCAGGATGCCGGGCGCGCCGAGCCTCGAAATGATGACATGCGACAGATCGCCGGCGCCCTTAGAGGTGCCGCCCGACAGCACCACCATGTCGCTGGAGGCCAGCGCGCTGCGCACGGCCTTTTCCAGTTGCGCCGCGTCGTCCGGGAACGCGCCCAGCGACGCCGGGGCGCCGCCGCATTCGGCAACGGCGGCGGCGACGATGGCGCCGTTGCTGTCATAGACGCCGGCCGGCTTGAGCGGCGTGCCGGGCGCCGCCAGTTCGTCCCCGGTCGATAGCACCGCGATTTTCGGTTTGCGCACGACGTCGATGGTCGCGAGACCGCAGGCCGCCAGCATGCCGATCTCGCGCGAGCCGATGCGGGTGCCGCGCCGCAGCAGGGTCTCGCCGCGGGCGATGTCGGAGCCGGCATAGGACACGAACTGCCCGGCCGCGGCAGCGCGGCGCAGTTCGATGCGTGGTGCGCCGTCCTCGATCAATTCGGTCTGCTCGATCATCACCACGGCGTCGGCGCCGCGCGGGATGACGCCGCCGGTGGCGATGGTGGTGGCGGTGCCGGGCGCGACACTCAACACCGGCGCATGGCCGCAGGCGATCACCTCGGCGTTCAGCGTCAGCAACTTCGGCTGGCTTTCGCTGGCGCCGACAGTGTCGGCGGCGCGCACGGCGAAGCCGTCGACATTCGAGCGGTCGAACGGCGGCGCATCGACGGCCGCCTCGACGTCATGCGCCAACACACGGCCAAGCGCGGCACCGAGCGCTACCGTCTCCGGCGCGAGCGGCGACAGATCGAGATGCTGCTCGAATCGAACGCGCGCTTCCTCCGCCGACACGACGTCGAGGAACTGCTCCTGCCGGGCCGCGCCGCGGATGCGCGCGACCAGTTCATTGCCGTCGCTGGGCTGCGCTTTGCTCACGGCCATGGCTTTACCTGAACGGACGAGCCCGCGGAATAGCCCTCGCTGTCCGGCGGCACCAGGATCCAGCCATCCGACCGCGTCAGCGCCGACAGCGGCAGATATTTGCTCGCCAGCGGTTCGGCCTGCCCGCCGCCGCGGCGCACCGGGATCAACTCGGCAAGGCCGACCGTCGATGTGACCTTGCGCGCCAGAGGCATCATTTCGACGGCCTCGCTCTCGCGGTTGATGCAGTCGGCCAGCCGCTCCAGCATGCGCCGGCCGACCAGCAGCCAGACCGCCAGCGCCGCATCGAGCCGCCCCGGCAACAGCAGCACCGGCCGGTGCCCGGCGAAGCCGACCGCGGCGGTTTCGCCCGGCGTCATCGCAATTCCATGCACCGCGAGTTCGCCGTCGCGCACCAGACGCAGCACGCTGGTGTCGCTGCGGCCAGCGCCGGTGCCGCCGATGACGACGATGGCGTCGGCGCTCTCGGCCGCCAGCACAGTGCCGAGATCGCCGCCCGCCAGATCGAGACGCGCCGCGCCGCCGCGGCGATCGATGTCGGTGGCAAGCAGGCGCGCAACCGCAGTGATGAGGGTACTGCCGCGCAGCGGCAGCACCCGAATGCGCGGCTCGCGCACCGAGAGCCGCGCCAGACCGGCGGCGGCGAAGGCAGCAACATCGAGGGCGTTGAGGCGCTCGCCTGCGCGCCGCAGCGGCATCGCCGGATCGCAATCGCCGCCGGCCGGCAACACGCCGTCGCCGGGACCGATTTCAGCCAGCGCCTCGGCGAGGCCGTTGCGCATTTTCACCGCGTCGAACTGCGCCACGCTGTCGGTGTCGGGCGGCATCGGCTGCCCAACTTCAATGCGCTGCGGAGGATGCAGCAATGGGGACGGCGTGTAGCTGCCCACCCCGAGCGTGTCGTCGGCCACCAGCGCCCACCCGTCGCGCAACGCCATGGCCGCACTGGGACGCGCCGGCGCCACCGCATCGGCCGCCAGCGTACGGCCGGCGGCGGCGGCAATATCCAGCGACCGCGCCGCCACCGGTTTGACGCGGCTGTCGATCATCGCCAGCACCTCGGCGAGCGGTGTCAGCCGTGCAATCGTCTGCATGATCTCGGACGCCACGGCCGCTCTTTCCAATGCTTGACGTTGTTCGCTTCAGACTATTCAGTCTACAGCAACAAAGTACGCAAAGCGCGCAAGCTTTTCGACAGGTGAAAGCGGGAGAACGACAGTGTTTACAGCCACCAAGGACAAGGCGCTACTCACGACCACCACCGGAGCGCTGCCCCGGCCCAGCTGGTACACTGAAAATCTGCGCGGCGCGCCGCTGTCGCAAGGCTTTTCCCGGCTTGCGTATCGCGATCAGCACTTCGATTGCCTGGCGTGTCACGTCGCCGCGCAGCATCGCGCCGGCATCGACATCATGGTCGATGGCGACACCCGGCTCGACGACGACGTCGCCGGGCGCGGCTGGGTGAGCTACGCCACCGAGCGGATCGAGGGCATCGGCACCCCGCGCGTCGAAGTGCCCCCGGCCGGCTTCATGAAGGACAAGGGTCCGGGCGACCTGATGTGGGAAGTGATCGAGACCCGCATGACCCCGCCGGTCAACGGGAAGATCGGCGCAACGCAGTTGCAGCTCGACCGCGCCTACAAGGCGATGGCGCCGATGACCGACAAGCCGGTCAAGGTCGGTTCGATCTCGGCGCAGTTGCTGGCGCTGATGCTGACCAACGAGCACTACAAGGACCGCCTCGATCTGCTGATGGACCTGTCGGTGGCGATGAACCGTGAGTATCACGCGCTGGCGGATGCCGGCGCGCCGATGGTCCAGATCGAGGAGCCGGCCATCCACCAGGTGATCGCCGACCCGAACCAGAAGATCAAACCGGAGCAATGGGTCGAGGCCTTCAACATCGAGGTGAAGGGCCTGCGCGACAAGACCGAAGTGTGGTGCCATACCTGCTGGGGCAGCCCGGCGGCGCAGCGCGTCGCCAGCAAGGACCAGTCGTACAAGGACGCCCTGCCCTATCTGAACCAGCTCGACTGCGACGTGCTGACCGTCGAGGGCGCCTTCAACCAGGGCATGGATCTCGAGCATTTCGGCAAGCTGATCTCCAAGGACAAGAAGGTCGCGCTCGGCGTCATCAGCCACCGCACGCTGCAGGTCGAACGGCCGGAGGAAGTCGCCGACCTGATCCGTAAGGCGCTCAAGCACATCGAGCCGGAGCGCCTGATTCTGACCAGCGACTGCGGCTTCGGCCGCCAGGGCATGAGCCGCATGCATGCGTTCTATAAAATGGTGGCGCTGACGCGCGGCACCAACATCGTCCGCAAGGAACTCGGTTTGCCGGAAGCCGACATCCCGGCCACCGATCCGAAGCTGTCGATGGTGCCGCTCTCTTGAGCGGCGAGACGACCATGAATCTGCGCGGGCTGAAATGCCCGTTGCCGACGTTGCGCGTGAAGAAGAAACTGTCGGGGTTGGCATCCGGCGACGTGATCGTCGCCGAATGCACCGACCCGCTGGCGGCCATCGATATCCCGAACCTGGTGCGCCAGACCGGCGACGTGCTGGAGAACCAGTCATCGGCGGACGGCGTGCTGACGTTCCGGATCAGGAAGACATAGCGAACCGCGCTCAATCCAGGCAAAACCCCTTCGCCCGCACGAAGGCACCGAAGTCGGCGCGGGCCGGCGTTGCGTACTGACGCGCCTTGTCCTCCGACCAGCCGTAGAATTCGGCGCGGCCGAAACGATCCGGGTCCCGCTGCTGCCGGTAGGGCCGGGCCGCATGGCGCCGTCGATCATAAGCATCAACCTCCGCCAGAACATCGGCGTCGTCGAAGCGCTCCTCGTGCAGCGTGGTGCCTAGCGATAACCGCGGGGAGATGCCGCCCGGTTCAGCCGGCCAGCCGACGCACATGCCGGCGAGCGGAATGACTTTCGGCGGCAGCGCCAGCATCGCGCTGACCGCGGCGGCGTGGTCGCGGATCACGCTGATGGGACAGCAGCCAAGGCCGACCGCTTCGGCGGCGCGCAGAAAGGTCGCCAGCACGATGGCGGCATCGACCGTGGCGTTGAAGAACAGGTCGAGGTGATCGTTGGGAAACGGCTTCTGCCGCGCCTCCGCCAGCGCCGGAAGGCGGCGGCCATTGGCCAGAAACACCAGAAACACCGGTGCGTCGCGCAGCCACGGCATCTCCGGCATCAGATCGGCGATGGCGCCGAGCCGTTCGCGATCGCGGATGATGAGAATGTCGGCCTGTTGCAGGTCGCTCTTCGAGGGCGCCGACAGTGCGCAGGCACACAACAGCCGCACAAGATCATCCGGCACTGCGCGGCCGGTATAGCGCCGGTGCACGCGGTGCGCCGCCAGGCGGGCGAGTTCGTTGAGCCCGGGCAGACCGGGATCGACCGCGACGGTCTCGCCAAATCGCTCGGAGAGCGCGGCTTCGATGGCATCGGCGGGGTCCGGCATGTCTGTCGATTCCTCAATGGAGGCCACACGATAGCGCCAGGCGTCTTCGCGCGCTTGAATATCTCTGGTTGTGCCGTATGATATTTCCCGGCGGCAGTGACAACCGATAGCGGGCGGCAATCCGTGCATTGTTACAGCATCTCCGGTCTGTCGGTCGGCAGCGAGATTCTGTTGCCGGGGCTGATCGCCCTGACGGCGGACGGGGTTGCTCCGGATGTCACGATCCGGAAGGGCGCGGTGCCGGCGGCGCTCGGCAACGCTGCCGCTGCGGGGCCGACCTGGGACATCGACGGCCGCCAACTGCTGCTCCGCATTCCCAATGTCGCGCGATTCCTGCTCGACGACGGACGCGCCATCGTGTTCGAACCCGACGACGGGGCCGACATCGACGACGTGCCTGTTTTCATTCTCGGCACCGTGTTCGGCATCCTGCTGCATCAACGCGAACGGATCGTGCTGCACGCCAGCGCCGTGCGCGTCGGCGACAAGGCCGTCTTGTTCTGCGGCGCGTCGGGATCGGGCAAGTCGACGCTGGCCGCCGCGCTCGGCGAACGCGGTTATCCGCTGGTAACCGACGACGTCTGTGCGATCACCGTTGCCGACGCAGGAGCGCCGATGGTGCATCCCGACGGCCGCCAGTTGAAGCTGTGGGCGCAGGCGATTGAGCATCTCGAACTGCAGGAACGGCGTGGCGCGCGGGTGCGCAGCCGGCTGGAGAAATTCTACGTCGAGCCCAGCGATGCATTCAGCGAGCCGCTGCCCCTCGGCGCGGTCTATGCGTTGCGCGAGGCGCGGCCGCCGCATGCGCCGGGTATCGAGCGGCCTAACGCTGCCGACGCGGCGATGGTTTTTCGGCGCAACGCCTATCGCCCGTTGCTGGTGCGGCGGATGCAGCAGCGTGAGCAATACTTCCACGCCGCCACCGCCATCGCGCAGCTCGCCGGTACTTTTCATCTCACCCGTCCGCTCGACTTCGCAGCAATGCCAGCGGTGATCGACCGTCTGGAGCGGCACTGGCAGGAAACCGACCTGATGGAGGCGGTGGCGTGACCCGCACAATCTGGCTCGCCTCGTATCCGAAATCCGGCAATACCTGGTTGCGGATGTTGATTGCCAACCTGTCGGCGGTGGATGACGTGCCGTTCGACATCAACAGTCTGCCGGACGCCATCGCCAGCGCACGCGGACCGTTCGATCACTTCACTTTGATCGACTCCGGGCTGCTGACCCATGACGAGGCCGACGCCTTGCGGCCGCGGGTCTATGACAATCAAGCTTACGGCGCCGCAGACGACGAAGACGATGCGGGCGACACGATTACGCCGGTGCGGTTCGTCAAGGTGCACGACGCCTATACTCTGACCCCGCGCGGCGAACCGTTGCTGGCCGGCGCAAACCGCGCGATCGTCATCGTGCGCGATCCGCGCGACGTGGCGCCATCGCTGGCCCATCACTCAGGTGGCACGATCGACGCAGCGATCGCGGTCATGGCCGACCGCGGTTCAAGCTTCTGCGGCAAACCGGATCGGCAGAAGAACCAGTTTCGGCAGAAACTTCTCGACTGGAGCGGCCATGTCGCAAGCTGGCTCGATCAGAGAGACATTCCCGTGCTGCGGGTTCGCTATGAGGACATGCTCGCGGATACCGCGGCAACGTTGCGCCGCATACTGGACTTCGCGGGCCAGCCGGCGACCGAACCGGCCATCGCGCACGCCGTCGCCTGCACGCGCTTTTCGGCATTGCGGAATCGGGAACACGCCAACGGCTTTCGCGAGGCGCCGCGCGGCGGCATCGCTTTCTTTCGGCGCGGCGAGTCCGGCGCTTGGCGCGACGAGCTTGCTGCGGCTCAGGTGGCTCGGATCGAACGGACGCATGCGCCGATGATGCTGCGGCTAGGCTATTCATTGTCGATGCCGGCCGCGCTGCCCCGGGCCGGATGAAGGAACGCACATGGCGCAGCACAAACAAGGCGAACGGCAGTGAACCGATGGCGTTTGATCCGCCGGCTGCTGCGACGGTTCGGCCAGATCGGCAACCGCCGCCGTTTGCTGCTGGCCGAAGCGGCGCTGTTGATGGGGCTGGCGCGGCTGGCGTTGATCGTCATCCCGTTCCCGCGGCTGGCGCCGCGCCTGGGAACGCTGCTGCCTCCTGCCGAAGCACGGGCCGTACAGGCGAGGTGGCTCCAGCCGCAATATCACGAGGCGATGGCTGAAGACGTCGGCTGGGCCGTGACGCGCGCGGCGCGCTATCTGCCGTTCCGGGCCGTGTGCCTGCCCCAGGCGATGGCGGCCCGCATCATGTTGAAGCGGCGCGGTATCGACAGCGTGCTGCATCTCGGCGCCGCGACAGGACAGCGGAAGCCGCTCGACGCCCATGCCTGGCTGGACTCGGCCGGCGTCGAGGTGACCGGTTATCCGGTGTCCCGACAATTCGCCGAGATTGCCTGCTTCGTGTGAACGCGAGGATGTCGGCCGATGGCCCTATCGCCGGAACAACTGTTGTCGCTGCGGATCGGCGGCGCCACCGTCGCCGACAATCTCCGGCATGCCGTCGCCACCGGCAAGCTGATCGAAGACAGCGACGGCGGCCTTCGGATAGCCTCCGACCGGCGCACCGGCAACAACTGGGCCTGGGTCGAGCACGGACCGCCGCTCGGCTGCACATTCCTGATGACGTTTCTGTTTCGCCAAGCCTATGCCAGCGGCGCGGTGCCGCACGGCTGCAGCGCCTGCTACAAGGTCAAGGTGCTGCCGCGCAGCATGCGCGAACTGGTGGCCGCCTGGGGCATCGCCAAACGGATCGAATGCCGGTCGAAGTGGGGCGTCGATCTGAACAACAGCTACTCGCAGAACATCTATGCCGGCTATTTCTATACCGCGGGCCTGGAGTCCGCCCGGGTGATCTACCGGATCGCACGGGACGCCTTCGCCGGCAATCCGAAGATCGCAGCCGATATCGGCGTTTCGATCAAGCGTGGATGCTCGGAGTACGAGGCGGCACTTGGGCCCTCGGACACGTATCAATTTGCGCCCGAACTGGTGGAACTGGAAGCCTATCTCAGGACGCGTTACCGCGCCGCCCCGAAACAAGCGGGCGTGCCGGCAGTGCCGCTGGCGCACTGGATCGATGTCGCATTCCGCATCGGCGACGACACCTATCTGGATTTCACCGGCGGCAAGCGGTTGCGGCCGGCGGCGGTGGCCTACGATCCGCGGTGACGCATTAGTCCAGCATCACGACGTGATGCTTCGCCATCAGATCCAGAAGCTTGCGGGTGTCCTCGGCGATCACCGCCCGCTCCGCATAATAATCGGCGGCGAGACCATCGATCAGGTCGACGAAGGCCAGCGGCGTCTCAAGCCTTCGCCAGATATCGCTGCCGATGTCATCGAGCCCGTAGTAGCGGCCGCTCTCGATGTTCATCATCACGGTCTCGTCGTGCACCGCGGCGATCAGCAGCGACGAATTGCGCCGGATCAGCGTCTGATCGCGGATGACGGCCGGCGTCGGATCGGCGGACATGCCATTTTCCTGTGGTAATCGTCACATCAACAAACGTCGAACGGGATCAGGCGCTTCCATTCTCCACCCAGCGGATGAAGCGGCCGATATGGACGCCACGGCTCAGCGCCAAAGCGTAGGAGGCCATCTGCGGCGACGCCGCGTGTTCGTCCGCGGGCCATTGGGCCATCAGCTGTTTCAGATGCGGCAGATCGATCATCCGGCGCGCCAGTGGCGAGGCCTCCAGCCGATCGAGGTCGGCGGCAATGTCAGGCCGCCGCGCATCAAGGCGGCGATACCAGGTCACCGCCTGGGCGCCGCGGCGCCGCTCGTTCAGTATCTCCGGCGGCAATCGGTCTGCCAGCACCTCTCGCGCAAAGGCCCGCGGCACGCCGTTGCGGCGGAACATCGGCTCAGGAACGCTGAGCAGGAAGTCCGCCAGCCGCCGGTCGCCGAGCGGTGCGCGCATCTCGTGGCCGCGCATAGCGAGACTCATGGCCTGCATGTCGCGGGCGCACTGATTGTGGTCGAACAGCAATCTGGCGCGGTGGCGTGCGGCGTTCCAGCCCGACACCCCGAACCACGGGTCGAAACCCTGCGACCGCCATTGCCGCGACAGATCATGCTCGGCGATGAAGGCCGGATTGAGCGCCCGCGTGAACGGCATCCCGGCGCGGCGTCCGCGCCAACGCTGCATCGACCGGCGGAGGCCAGCGGGGATCGCCGGCATCACGACATCGCCGGCAAGCGTCCGCGCAAGCCCCCGGCCGCTCTGCCGCGACACGGCGCAGAGTTCGCGTCCGAACGCGGCGGCTGACCCGGACCGCAGCAGGGCCAGCAAGGAGAAGCGCCCGCTCCAGGACAATCCGTGATTGCCAAAACTGCCGGTCAGCAGCGCGCCGTGACCGGCGGCGGCAACGGCATCGTGGAGAAAGCCATAAGTGCCAAGTATCGCCGGCGACAGCGCCGGCACGCCGGCCCCGGCGAAGTGACGGGTGTCGTCGCGCTCGAACGGATGCAGCGCATCGGGCGCAAGGTACCGCACGTCGAGTCCGGGGTGCAGGCGCGCCAGCGCGTCGACCTTGCCGCGCTCGTCGGGATAGTGATGCGGGCCGACGTCAATGTGCGTATCGGGTGGCAGCACGAGCGAATAGCATGTGATTTTGTCGGCCCTGCCGAGCCTGGCCGCGGTCGCCGCGATGGCGCTCGAATCCAGGCCGCCGCTGGTCGCGATTGCCACGTGCGGCGTATCGGCAAGCGTCGCGGCCACCGCCTGATCGAGCAGTTCGCGGGTCCGCGCAATGTAATCCCCGGCGCGCCGCATCGGCGGGCCTGTGCCTGAACCGGGCTCCCAGTAATGGCGATGCGTGACGTTGCGCCGATCGATCGTCACCAGCGTCCGGCTCGAGACCCGCTCAATACCGCGATAGAACGTGCGCCGCGGCTCGGTCAGATTGACGATCATGAAGTTCGCCAGCGTCACGTCGTCGATGGCGCGCGGCACGCCCGGCAAGGCCAGCAGGGCGGCGGGTGTGGTGGCAAAGGCAACGAAGTCCCGCGCGCGATGAAAGAACAGGGCGCGGCCGCCGAGGCAGTCGCGCCCGAGCAGCAGGCGCCGCGCATCGGCATCCCAGGATGCAAAGGCAAAAGCTCCGAGACAACGCGCGACGCCGGCATCGCCCCACCGTTCGATCATGCGCCGGAGCAGAACCGCATCCGACGCCGGACCGGAAAGCGCGAGCGCTTCCTTTACGTCGTCGCAGTTATCGAGGCGCACACTGGCGGCAAAAAGGTCCCGGCCATCGTCAGCATCGACGGTGCCGGCTGCTGCGCCGTGTGTTGCCGCAGCCCGCTGCGCGAAGACAGCGCCGTCACGGCGGCCGACAA
>JALHNV010000009.1:10288-69795 GCA_022843325.1 Pseudolabrys sp.
CCCCATGTCATTTTCAACGATGTCCTGGGGCCCCATGTCGTGGCCGCTTTGCTGGATCATGTCGCCGCGCGGCAGGCCGCGTTTCAGGCCGCGGTGGTGCGCGACCGGACCACAGGGCAGCGGCGCGTCGACGGCAATCTGAGAACCTCATTGTCGATCGCCGATCTCGGTCACTTCGCCGGTGCCTACCGGACGGCGGTGGAGACGCATGCGGCGCCGGCGCTCGCCCGCCTTCAGTTGACCGAGGTGGCTGTGGCGCCCCGGGAGCTTGAGATCAACGCCTATGGCGATGGCGGCCGTTTCGCGCCCCATATCGACACCAATGAGCAGTCGCAGCGCGTGCGCGTGCTGTCCTGTGTCTATTATTTCGCACGGACGCCCCGCCCCTTCACCGGCGGCGAATTGCGCATTCATGCGCTTCCGACCCTGTCGGCCGGCAAGGCTGCAGGCCCGCCGGTCGCCATCGATGTCGCGCCGGAGACCGACACCATGGTCATGTTTCCCAGTTGGATCTGCCATGAGGTGATGCCGGTCCGGGTGCCGTCCGGCGCCTGGCTGGACGGACGGTTCACGCTCAACTGCTGGCTCCACCGCGTGGCTCCCGCGGCACGCCCGCGGCCGGCCGGTCCCTAGTATCCGCGGGCCCCGCCGTTGCGCGCCATCCCCAACGGCGAGCGCCGCGCGTCTCGCAACCGGCAACAAATTTATACCGCAGAACGGTTTTTGATTGCAAATCAAGTTATTTTCTTCTAAAGGTTGTAAACATGATGTGAGAGGGGGGCTCTGTCATGACTGAACCGTTCATCGGCCAAATCCAGCCTTACGGCTTCGGCTTCGCACCGAAGAACTGGGCGCAGTGCAATGGCCAGATACTGGCGATCCAGCAGAACGCCGCATTGTTCTCGCTGCTGGGCAACGCTTTCGGCGGCAACGGCACCACCAACTTCGCCCTGCCCAATCTGCAAAGCCGCGTGCCGATGCACCAGGGCACCAGCCTCGGCGTCAACTACGTGATGGGCGAGGAAGGCGGAACGGAGAATGTCACGCTCAGTGCGAACGAGATGCCGATGCACACGCACGGCTTTGTCGGCACCGCCGCCAACGCTTCGGCCGCCGTCCCGTCGAGCGGCGTGATCCTGGCGCACGTTTATCAGCCGAGCGGCAACACGCCGAACCCGTATTACGCGCCCGACACCACGCCACAGCCCCTGACCGTCGCGGCGGTTTCTCCGGTCGGCGGCAATCAGGCGCACACCAACATTCAGCCCTATCTGGCCGTCAACTGGTGCATCGCACTGGCTGGCATTTTCCCGGCGCGCAACTGATCACACCCTTCATTTCAAGAGGCCACGGCCATGAGCAATTTCTATGTCGGGCAAATCGACTTGTTCGGCGGCAACTTCGCGCCGAAGGGCTGGGCCCTGTGCAACGGTCAATTGATGTCGATCGCGCAGAACCAGGCGCTGTTTTCCCTGCTCGGCACTTTTTATGGCGGCGACGGCGTCACAACCTTCGCCTTGCCCAACCTGCAATCGCGCCTGCCGGTGCATGAGGGTCAGGGTCCCGGATTGTCCCCGTACCCGCTTGGGGGAACCGGCGGCGTACCGAATGTTACCATCACAAACCAGTCGATGCCGCAACACCTGCACGTGCTGCAGGCGACCGATACGCTCGCCACCACGGCCACGATCGACCAGACGGTTTTGCCGGGCCAGCCGACCACGGGTACGACGCCCGGGCTCTACGCCGCGCAGCAGGAGGGCCTGCCTGTGCTGCAGCCGCAGAAGATGGCGGCGGGCGCTTGCGGGCTCACCGGCGGCAACCAGCCGCATACCAACCTGATGCCGTCGCTCTGCGTCACGTTCATCATCGCCCTCCAGGGCATCTTTCCGTCGCGCAATTGAGGAGAGCAGGATGTCTGAATGTTATGTCGGGGAAATCCGCGCCTTCGGCTTTTCATTCGCGCCGCGCGGATGGGCCCAATGCAACGGACAACTGATGCCGATCAGCCAGAACCCGACGCTCTATGCGATCATCGGCACCATATACGGCGGCGACGGACAGACCACCTTTGGGCTTCCCAACCTTCAGGGTCGCATACCGATGCACTGGGGCACAGGGCCTTCCGGAATGACGACCGTCATCGGCGAGGCGCAGGGCCAGACCACCGTCACGCTGCTGACCACGGAACTCCCGCAGCACAACCATGGCATCGTCGCCATGCTGGTACCCTCCGGCGGCGGCGCCCAGCGCACCCCGCGGGCCAGCGACACAGCCTATCTGTCGTCGTCGTCGGCGCCGGACTTTGTCTGGCAAAAGGACCCGGCAACGCCGGATCAGCCGTTCTCGCCACGCGCGTTGACGCCGGCGGGAAATTCACTGCCGCATGACAACATGCAGCCTTATCTGGCGATGAACTTCTGCATTGCGACGGAGGGCATCTTCCCGTCGCGCAACTAGAGAGTAGGACATGTCGCCTTTAGAGCCACCGGCATTTGCGCTGCCGGCGGCTTTGCGGTCGCAAGGCTTCACGCTACGGCGGGAGCGCGATGCCGACATCCCTTTTCTGATGCAGCTCTACGCATCGACACGCGCCCACGACATGGCGCTGGTGCCGGACTGGACCGATGAACAGCGGCAGGCCTTCCTGACCAGCCAGTTCAGGGCGCAGCGCATCCACTATCAAACGCACTTCCCGGCATGCGGCTTCGACGTACTCGCGTTTTCCGGCGCCCCGATGGGGCGTCTCTATCTCGATGCACGGCCCTCGTCGCTGCACATCATCGACATCGCTTTGCTGCCGGAATGGTGCGGCAGAGGCATCGGCACCGCCGTCCTGCAGGCGCTGACGGGGGCCGCGCGCGCCCAGGGCAAGCGCGTCGGCATTTTTGTCGAGCGAAACAATCCCGCGCTGCGCCTGTACCGGCGGCTCGGCTTTACCGAGGTCGCCGACCACGCCGTGTACCTGGAGATGGAATGGAGCGACGGCGATCCGCAGACTCAGTTGAAAACGGCTTGATATAAAACGCCATCCGCATCCTTGCCGATCGGCACCAGGAAAATCTGCAGCGCGCCGAGATCGTCATGCTGCAGGCGATAGATCTTCTGCTCCAGGACACGCGGATCGCGGGCGGCGAACAGAAGCGAAAACGGCGGGCGGATGCCTTGCAGCGCTGAAGACCGCGGCATCGGCTTGGCCTCGGTCAAGATCAGCGGGATGGCGGGGGTATTCTGTTCGCTGACGACGAACACGTCGTCCAGCCTGTCGGCGAAATCCTCGAAGACGAGCGGCCGGTCCATCGATTCCTCCCGTCGTTGCGCATTCTCTCGCTATGCTATCTATACGTGTATACGATACAAGGGTGCCGTCGGCGCATGCCGCGCTCCCGGAACGACACCGTGACCGCTATTGAACAGGCGGAGACCTCGAACGGCTGGCCGCCCGCGACCTGGCTGCCGGTCCACGTCGGCGCGGACGCCGGACAGCACTTCGTCGCGTGGGCGGATTTCGGCACCGCGCCGTTGCAGGAGCCGTTCTTTGCCGACTCGGCACGGCGAGCGCTGCGGCACTCGGCGGCGCAGACCCGGCGCATGACCCTCGACGACTTCCTCGCCGATTCCGCCAGCCTGCAAAGCCTGACGCCGGACGGGTTCGTCTTTCACATGTCGCGCTGCGGCTCGACGCTGGTCGAGCAAATGCTGGCCGCGGTGCCGCAGCATTTGGTGATTTCCGAAGCCGCGCCACTCGACAGCATCGTCCGGCTCGACGGCGCTGGCGAAGCCTTGCCGGGCGACCGGCATGTGGGGCTGCTGCGCGCGATGGTGGCCGCGTTCGGACGGCGGCGCACCGGTATCGAGCATCATTACGTCGTCAAGCTGGATTGCTGGCACACCCTGGCGCTGCCGCTGTTCCGCCGCGCCTTTCCCGCGGTGCCGTGGGTATTTCTCTATCGCGATCCGGTCGACGTGCTGGTGTCGCACCTGCGTCAACCCGGCGCGCAGATGATCTCGGACATCGTGCCGCCGGATCTCTACGGCCTTGACGCCAACGACGCGCGGCCGGGCGCGGACTATTATGCGCGCGTCCTGAACCGGATCTGTACGGCGGCGGCCGACCATCAAAGCCAAGGCCGCACATTGGCGATCGATTACCGCGATCTGCCCGGCGCGGTGTTCACGACGATCATGCCGCATTTCGGTATCGCCGGCAGCGACGCCGGCTGCGCGCGGATGCGACTGGCCGCGCAGCGCGACGCCAAGTCACCGCACTTCGCGTTCACGAGCGACATCGAAGCCAAGCAGCGCGAAGCAACACGGCCGCTTCGCGATCTCGCCGCGACGCATCTCGGCGCAGTCCATCGCCGGCTCGATCTATGGGCCGGTCACGTGGCTTGATGATAGGGACAGGCGGCCGCCGGCGCTTCCGTGCCGGCCGACAACGGAGCATTGGCGGTCCGCGGCTCCAGCGTCATCGGCAATCCGCCGTCCGGACGCAACGTCAACCGGCAGACCGGGTCGACCTTGCTGCCCATCGGCATGCGCAACCTGAACTGCTGCGCCAGCGTCGCCAGCGACAGGATCGCCTCGGTCAGACCGAACGACATGCCGGCGCAGACGCGCGGCCCGATGCTGAAAGGAATGTAGGCGAACTTCGAAATCGCCCCGGCGCGGTCCGGCATGAAGCGATCGGGGATGAAATGGTCGGGCTTGTCCCACAGCTTCCTGTGCCGGTGCAGCAGCCACGGCACCACGAAGATGAGCGAGCCCTTGGGAATGCGCCGGCCGTTGTAGGTCTCCTCCTGCAGCGCCTCGCGCGGCAGGATCGGCACCGGCGGATACAGCCGCAACGTTTCTTCGACCACCGCTTGCGTGAACGGCAACCGCGCGACATCGGCGAGACCGGGACGCCTGCCGCCCAGCGCGCTGTCAATTTCGGCATGCAGCCGCGACTCCACGTCCGGCGCCTGCGACAGCAGATACCAGACCCAGGCGAGCGTATTGGCGGTGGTCTCATGGCCGGCCATGAACAGCACCGCGGCTTCGTTGCGGATCGCCTCGTCGCTCAATGCCTCGCCGGTTTCGGCATCCTTGGCGTCGAGCAATTGCGCGATCAGCGACGACTCGCCTGTCGCGCGCCGCGCCTTGATGTTCTGCACGATGCCGTCGAGCACGGTGTGGATGCGCCGCTGCGCCCGCCGCACCGCGGGCCCGTGAAAGCGCGGCAGCCACTCCGGCAGGCCGAGCAGCGAGATCAGGTCGAGCTGACCGATCGTCTTCTGATAATCGCTGAAGCCGTTGACCACTTCCTCGGTATAAGCGCGGCCGAGTTCGCGGCCAAAGATGGTGCGGGCGATGATTTCAGCGGTCAGGTTGGCCATCTCGCTCAAGGCGTCGATCCGCGGCGAGGCCAGCGATGCCCAGCGGTCGCGCGTCTCGACGATGGTCTCGACCATCACCGGTGCGAATTGCGACAGCCGCGTGGTGTGGATAATCGGCGCCACCATCTTGCGACGCGCCTTCCACAACGGGCCGTCGCTGATGAAAAGACCGTCGCCGATCAACGGCGCCAGCGCGTGCCGCATTTGCGGCGCTTTGCGCTCGAAGCTGGCATTGTGCTGGTTGAAGGCGAACCGGACCGAATCCGGGCTGTTACAGAGAAATGTCTCGCGGTTCAGGATTTTCGACGACGAGAACTCCAGTTCGAATGCGGACGCCTCCCACATCGCCACGAAATTCTTGCGGCCGATCCACAGCCGCTGCCAGGCCGGCGGCGGCCGGGGAAAGCGGTGCGGAAATGGCGGGACAAAGTCGATCGTCATGCCGGTGACCTGGGAGAAGGTGCCGCAGCATTCAGCATACAGGGGCCGTTTGGTCTGAGAAAGGGAATGCAGCGGACCGTCCATGCAATCGTAAAGCGGTTAAATCTTGGTCAGGCCGGACACATATTGGGCAAATGTGCCGCATTGGACGTTGTCGCGCACCGCGTCTAGGGCGCGGACCGCCGCTCCGCCCGCCACAGCGTCAGCATCGCGGTGGCGATCAGCATGGCGACACCGACCACCAGCAGCGTTGCCAGCGCATTGATCTGCGGCGACACGCCGAGCCGGACGCTGGAATAGATCACGATCGGCAGGGTCGAGGCGCCGGGTCCCGTGACAAAGCTGGCAATCACCACGTCGTCCAGGGACAGCGTGAAGGCCAGCAGCCACGCGGCGACAATCGCGGGTACCAGCAGCGGCAGCGTCACGCGCACGAACGTCCGCCACGGCGTCGCGCCGAGATCGGCCGCCGCCTCCTCCAGCCGCGGATCGAGCTGCGACAGCCGCGCCCGGATCACCACGATGGCGTATGCGGTGCCGAAGGTAATGTGCGCCAGCGTGATGGTGGTGGCGCCACGGCTCGCCGGCCAGCCAATCGCTTCGCTGAGCATGACGAACAGCATCAGCAGCGACAGGCCGGTCAGCACCTCGGGAAGAATGAGCGGCGCCATCGCCAGCGCCTCGAAGGCACCGCGCCCCGCAGCCCGCCGGATTCGCTGCATGGCGAAGGCGGCCATGGTGCCGAGCAGCACCGAAGCCGTGGCGCTGACAGCCGCGACCCGCAGCGACAGCCACAGCGCATCGCCGATCTGCGCGTTGCGGAACAGCTCGCCGTACCAGCGCGTCGAAAATCCGCTCCACACCGTAACCAGCCGGTTGTCGTTGAACGAATAGATCATCAGCACGGCGATCGGCAGATAGAGAAAGGCATAGCCGAAGGCCAGCATGCTGAGCGGAAACAGCCGCGTCATGTCGCGACCTCCGCGCGCCGGGCCAGGCGATAGACCAGCGCCGCCGGCACCAGCACCGCGACCAGCAGCAGCATCGCCAGTGCCGCGGCGAGCGGCCAGTCATTGTTGCCGAAGAACTCGTTCCACAGCACCGGGCCGACCATCAGCGTGTCCGAGCCACCGAGCAGGTCCGGGATGATGAACTCGCCGAGCGCGGGGATGAACACCAGCAACAGCCCGGCGACAATGCCGGGCATCGACAATGGCAAGGTGACGCGGAAGAAGGCGCGCGCCGGCTTTGCGCCAAGGTCGGACGCCGCGTCGAGCAGCGTCCAGTCGAGGCGTTCCAGCACGGCGTAGATCGGCAACACCATGAACGGCAGATACGAGTAGACGATGCCGAGATGCACCGCGAATTCGGTGTTGAGCAACGGCAGTGGTTCCGCGATCAGACCGGTATCGAGTAGCAGCGTATTGATGACACCGTTCGAGTTCAGCAGGCTCGACCAGGCGTAAACGCGGATCAGGAATGACGTCCAGAACGGCAGCACCACCAGCACCAGCAGTGGCGTGCGCAGGCCGGTCCGCACCCGCGCCAGCGCATAGGCCATCGGATAGGCGATCAGCAACGTGATCAGCGCCGACACCGCGGCGATGCGGATCGAGCCGGCGAAGGCCTGAATGTAGAGCGAGTCGGAGAAGATGAGCGCATAGTTGTCGCCGGACGCGTTGAGGTCGGGCAGCAGCCCCTCGCCCGGCACCAGCAGCGGCGTGAACGGCGGCGCGCCAAGCCGTTTCTCGGTGAAGCTGATCGCCAGCACCACGAGGGCCGGCAGCAGCGTGAACAGCAGCATCCAGCCAAGCGGGAACCCGAGCACGATTTTACGGGCGGCGCCCGTGCCGCCGTTCATTGGCTGAGCATCCGCGCCGCCGCCGGCTCCCACCACACATGCGACTCGTCGCCTTGCGCCGGCCGGCCGGCAGCCTCGAATTCCAGCGGCGACAGCCGCGCCCGTACTGACTTGCCCGTCGGCAGTGTCAGCTCACAGGCATAAAAACTGCCGAGAAAGGACAGCGCGCCGACCCGTGCCGTCATTGCGTTGGCGTGCGCCGGGCGCGCGCGCGCCAGCCGGATGTGCTCCGGCCGGACCATCACCGTCACCGCGGCGCCGGCCGATTGGCCGTCGCACAGCGCGCGCAGATCCGCCCCCGCCTCGCCGCTATCGACGGTGGCAATACCACCGGTGACACCCGCGACCGTACCGGCGAACAGATTGGCGGCGCCGAAGAAGTCGGCGACATAGCGCGAGGACGGCGCGTCGTAGAGATCGCGCGGCTGGCCGACCTGCACGAGTTTACCGTCGCGCATCAGTGCGATCCGGCTCGCCATGCCGATCGCTTCTTCCTGATCGTGGGTGACGACGACAAAGGTGATGCCGATCCGCTCGCGCAGGCTGACCAGTTCGGCCTGCGCGCGCTCGCGCAGCTTCTTGTCGAGCGCCGCCAATGGCTCGTCGAGCAGCAGAATTTTTGGCCGCTTGACCAAGGCACGGGCCAGCGCGACGCGCTGGCGCTGGCCGCCGGACAGTTGATGCGGCTTGCGGGCGCCGAGAGCGCCCATCTCCAGCAGATCGAGCGTTTCCTGAACGCGCTCGCGGATTTCGCCGCGCGGGCGGCGCTCCTCCTGCAGGCCGAAGGCGACGTTCTTCTCGACGCTGAGATGGGGAAACAGCGCGTAGGACTGGAACATCATGTTGACCGGCCGCCGGTAGGCCGGCCAGCCGGTCATGTCATCGCCATCGACCGTGATGGTGCCGGAATCGAGCGTCTCGAGCCCGGCGATGGCGCGCAGCAGCGTGGTCTTGCCGGAGCCGGACGCGCCGAGCAGGCAGAAGAACTCGCCGCGCCCGATGTCGAGGTCGACGCCGTCAAGCGCCGTGGTACCGCCGAACCGCCGCGTGACGCCCCGAATGCGGATGATCGGCGGCGCGTCGCCGCCGGTCAGCGGGCGGTCTTGATCCGCGTCCACAATCTGTTCCGGTCCCGCTCGTACTTCTGCGCCACCATCGGCACCGTATAGAGTTTAACCCCGGCCGGCGGATAGACAACCGGATCCTCGTTGATCGCCTTGGCGATGTACTGCCGCGACTCCGGCACGGCGTTGGCGTAGCCGACCTCGCTGGTGATCTCGGCAACGATCTTCGGGTCGAGCAGGAAATCGATGAACTTGTGCGCGTTGTCGGGATTGGGCGCATCCGCCGGGATCGCCATGACGTCGACGTTGAACACCGCGCCTTCCTTGGGCAGGAAAATGCCGATCTCGACGCCCTTCTTGGCTTCGGCAGCGCGCTTGCGGGCCTGGAACAGGTCGCCGGCATAGCCATGCGCGACGCAGATCGCGCCATTGGCGAGATCGTTGATGTATTTCGAGGAGTGGAAGTAGCGGTAGCCGCCGCGCGCCTTGGTCACCACCTCGCCGGCGGCCTTGAGGTCGGCGTCGCTGGTGCTCTGCGGGTCGCGGCCGATATAGGCGAGCGCTGCGGGGATCACCTCGTCCGGCGTGTCGAGCAGCGTGACGCCACAGCGCTTCAGCGCCGCGGTGTTCTTGGGATCGAAAATGAGCGCCAGGCTGTCGGTCGGCGCCGACGGCAGCGCTTTCGCCACCGCGGATTTGACGTAGCCGATGCCGGTGCCCGCCATCATGTAAGGCAGGCCGTAGGCATTGTCGGGGTCGGCCGATTTGAGCTGCTCCAGCACCTTGGGGTCGACGCCCTTGGCGTTCGGGATCTTGGACAGGTCGAGCTTCTGGTACACGCCCGCCTTGATCTGCCGCGCGAGGTACGGCATGGCCGACGGAAACACCACGTCGTAGCCCGACTTCTTGACCAGGATCTTGGCTTCCAGCGTGTCGTTCGAGTCGTAAACGTCGTAATTGACCTTGATCCCGGTCCGCTTTGTGAATTCCTCCAGCGTGGTTGGCGCGATGTAGTCGCTCCAGTTATAGACGTTGAGAACCTTGGTTTCCTGCGCCTGCGCCTGCCCGGGAAATGCCGCCAGAGCGAACGAGAGCAGGAAAGCGCCGGCCAGAAACGTGCCGCGCTGGGAAAATCGGCGATCGGTCGTGGTGTGCATAGCCCTCTGCCCCGTGATGAATCCGGCCGGCAAAATTATACCATCGCGGCGCAGGATTTCACCCGGATCGTGCGCGGACTCACAAGCGGTTCAACCGCGTCGGACGGCGCCCTTCGTCATTTTCCAGGCGGGTGACAGCGCCAGGCCGACCACTGGGATCAGCGCACCGCCGACCGCCAGCCCGACCACCCCGGCGCCCGCCGCCATGACGATCCACCCGGCCAAACCGCCCGCCACCGGCGAGGTCCGCCCGACGGCGTATCCGGCATGGGCGATGACGTGGCCAATCGACGTGAAGCCGTAGACCTCCAGCCCGTGCACAATGATGCCGCCGCCGACCCAGATCATCGCGGCCGTGCCAAGAACGCTCAGGCCGGTGAGGAAGTACGGCATGCCGAGCACCAGCCCGCGCCCGAGCGCCCGGGTGGCGCTGCCGAACACCGACGCATTGCCGTTGCTGGCCAGCGCCACACCGGCATCGTCGGCCTTCACGATCAGCGCCACGGCGCCATAGACCACGACCGTGATGCCGATGCCGACCACCGCCAGCACCAGAGCCTGGGTGTAGATATTCCCGGCCGGCAGCGTCGACAGCGTAATCGCCATGATCTCGGCAGAAAGGATGAAGTCGGTCTTGATGGCGCTCGCGACCTTCTCGTCCTCGAACGATTTAGCGTTCAAAGCCACCGTCTCGAGATTTGCCTCATGCGCCTGCGCCTTGTGCGGCACCAGCACTTCGTAAACCTTCTCCGCGCCTTCATAGCAAAGATAGGCGCCGCCGATCATGAGGAGTGGCGTGATGATCCACGGCGCGAAGGCGCTGAGCGCGAGCGCTCCCGGCAGCAGGAAAAGGAGCTTGTTGCGCAGCGAGCCCCAGGCGATTTTGCCGATAATCGGCAGTTCGCGCGCGGCGGCGAAGCCGACAACGTAGCGCGGCGTTACCGCTGTGTCGTCGATGACAATACCGGCCGCCTTCATCCCCGCCTTGGAGGCCTGCCCCACCACATCGTCCAGCGACGCCGCCGCGACCTTGGCCAGCGACGCGACGTCGTCGAGAAGCGCGATCAGTCCGATACTCACGGGGGGAACCCTTCCGCTCGCCTCTCCACAGGGAGACACCCGGCGCAGCCGCGCAGCGAGCGGTTATACGCTGCGCCGACCGCTCAGGCGATCTTCACGTACTCGAAATCACCGGGTTTGTTGTCGATGCCGACCTTGGGCGGCGCGATCCAGCTGGCGAACTTGCCCGGCTCCACCACCGGCTGCATCAGCCCGGCGATGAAGTCACCGTCGGCGGACGACGGCAGCCAGTCGTCCTTCTTCTTGTCCCAGGTCGCCGCGTCGAGCAGCTCACCGGTCGGGCTGGCGTGGGTATTGCGGAACTCGCCGATGTGGCGATGGAACGCGACATGCGGCAGCGTCAGCGCGAACTTCACGCCGGTCGCCTCGATGATCTTGTTCCAGCGGGCAACGCCCTTGCTGCAATCGTTGGTGTAATCATCGCGCAGCCGCATGTTCAGCGCGGTCAGCGCCGGCTCATCGACGCGCTTGATCTCGCCGCCGACCAGCTTCAGCACCGGGTAGACCGCCGTCTCGAGCTTGTGGTCGTCCTGCAGCCGGTGCTCCTGGAAGCGGCCCTTGAGCCCGGCGTTGAACACGTTGGCGGCGTTGGTCGAGACCTCGGAGCCGAACAGATCCAGCGCCAGCGAGTAATGCAGGTTCAGCTTCTTCTGGATGGTCGGCAGGTCTATGACACCGAGCTTGCGCACTGCCTCGATGTTGCCGGGGTCGTCGATACCGGCCTTCACCATCGCCTCGCAGGTGCGCTGCACGGTGCGGCCGATGCCGGTCTCGCCGACGAACATGTGGTGCGCTTCTTCCGTCAGCATGAAGCGGCAGGTGCGCGACAGCGGATCGAAGCCGGATTGCGCCTGCGCCTCGAGCTGCATCTTGCCATCACGGTCGACAAAGAAAGTGAACATGAAGAACGACAGCCAGTCCGGCGTCGCCTCGTTGAAGGCGCCGAGCATGCGCGGCGTATCGGCATCGCCCGAGCGGCGCTGCAGCAGACCCTCGGCCTCGTCGCGACCGTCGTTGCCGAAATATTTGTGCAGCAGATAGACCATCGCCCAAAGGTGACGGCCTTCCTCGACATTGACCTGGAACAGGTTACGCATGTCGTAGAGCGACGGCGCTGTCTTGCCGAGGTGGCGCTGCTGCTCGACCGAGGCCGGTTCGGTATCGCCCTGGATGACGATCATCCGGCGCAGCATGGCGCGGTATTCCCCCGGCACTTCCTGCCAGGCCGGCTCGCCGGCGTGGGCGCCGAACGGAATGGTGCGGCCCTCGGCCGCCGGCGCCAGCAGGATGCCCCAGCGGTATTCGGGCATGCGGACATAGTCGAACACCGCCCAGCCTTTGGAATCGACGCTGACCGCTGTGCGCAGATACACCATCGACTCCTGGAAGCCGTCCGGCCCCATGTCCTTCCACCAGTTGATATAGCCGGGGTGCCATTTCTCCAGCGCGCGCTTGACGCGCACGTCGTCGCCGAGGCCGACATTGTTGGGGATCAGGCCGTTATAGTCGACTTGCGCGATGCTCATGGCGTTGTCCTCTCATCGTGTCCCGGGCGCCGCGCAGCGCGTGAGCGGTGCGCCACAGACCCGGGATTGTTACATCGTGGGTGGGACGGCCCCGGATCTGCGGCGCATCACTTCGTGCTGCGCCGCGTCCGGGGCACGGGCCCTAAACTCTTTCCTTGTCGAAACTCGCCTTCACGCCGCTGCCGTAAAGCTTGAGCGCGCCCTGATCGCCGACCGCGTTGGGCCGTTGGAAAATCCAGTTCTGCCACGCGGTCAGGCGGCCGAAGATTTTCGTCTCCATCGTCTCCGGACCGGCGAAGCGCAGATTGGCCTCCATGCCGGTCAGCGAATCCGGCGAATGGCTGACGCGCTCTTCGGTCATCACCCGAAGCTCGTCGTCCCAGTCGAAATCCTCGTAGCCGAAGGTGACCAGCCCGAGGTCGACGGCCGCGTCGCCGTCGAGATTCCGGCCGATGCTGGCCCGCGCCGTCTCGACCGAGTCCGGTTCGCCGAGAAAGCGGCTTTGCAGCCGCGTCAGCCCGTTGCCCATCGGGTAGAGGCCGAAGTTCGCCTCGCTCAGCGTGATGGTCGCTGGCGGACGGTTGTCGCCCTCGCGCGTGCCGATCAGCATGAACGAACGGTCGGCGGCGAAGGCCAGTTCGGCGAGCGTGCCGGCGTAGCACGAGCCCGGCTCGATCAGTGCGAACAAGGTCTTGGCGGTGAGGTCGAGGCGCTTGAACACCCGCTTGAGGTAATGGCGGATCTCGCGCATCAGCCAGTCGCCGTCATTCTTGATGAGCAAGGCGTCGTGGTCGAGCACCGCTTGCGCGTCGCCTTCGGTGCGCAGCAGCACGAGGCCGATGGCGGGATCGTTGGCGCGCAGATGCAGAATGGCGTCTTCCAAGTCGCGCGCCATCGCCAGCGGCCAGAACGCGGCGCCGAGCGCCTGCGCCGCGCCGATCGACGCCGGCGCCGGTTGCGACGGTCCGCGCACGGTGAGCGTCGCCACCGCACGATCGCGGTCGATATCGACGGTGACATGGGCATACGACACGCCGCGGTCCGTGAACTCCCGCTGCAACGGTGTCAAAGCGATGCCTTTCGCGCCGGTTGGACGATCAGAACGCGCCGCGAGCTCGCGGGCCCGCACGGCTACCGCATCGTCCCACTTCGACGGCGGCACCGTCTCGTCGACCAGCCGCCACTCCACCGCCTTGGCGCCGCGAATGCCCTCCTCGGTCGAGCAGAAGAAATCGGCCCGGTCGCGCCGCACCTTGCGTTTGTCGGTGACGCGGGTGATGCCGCCGGTGCCGGGCAGCACGCCGAGCAGCGGCGTCTCCGGCAGCGACACGGTCGAGCGCCGGTCGTCGACCAGCATGATGTAGTCGGTCGCCAGCGCCAGCTCGTAACCGCCGCCGGCGCAACTGCCGTTGACCGCGCACATGTAGATCTGGCGCGAGTTCTCGCTGGCATCCTCGATGGCGAGCCGGGTCTCGTTGGTGAACTTGCAGAAGTTCACCTTGGCGCCGTGTTTCGACTTGCCGAGCATGCGGATATTGGCGCCGGCGCAGAATACATTGTCCTTGCCCGACTTGATTACGACGCAGCGCACTTCGGGATGCTCGAAGCGCAGGCGCTGCACGGCGTCGTTGAGCTCGATGTCGACGGCGAGATCGTAGGAGTTGAGCTTCAGTTCGTAGTCGCTCGACAGCCCGCCGGCCGGATCGACGTCCATGATCAGCGTGGCGACGTCGCCATCGCAGGCGATCCGCCAGTGGCGGTAGCGCGACGGCGCGGTCTGGAAGTCGATGGCCTGCATGTCTAATGATGGCGACGCCACAACGCCGCCCTCCTCCCTCTATGCATTATTTTGCAGTATATTATCACAGCGGGAAAGCCTTCACAACTTGAACCGCAGCGCGCTTCGGCGGACGGAACCGTTTGCCTCGCATTATATTGCATGTTAGTCATGGGCATGGATCTCGCCCGCCCCCGGACCCCGTCCGACACCGATGCCTATTTGCGCAGGCTCGGCGAACGCGTGCGCGTGCTGCGCCACCAGCGTGGCATGACGCGCAAGGCGCTGGCGCAGCACGCCAAAGTGTCGGAGCGCTATCTCGCGCAGCTCGAGGGCGGCAAAGGCAATATGTCGATCGTGCTGCTACGCCGGATCGGCCGCGCGCTCGGCCTGCCGGTGACGCAACTGGTGCATGACGGCGCCGAGCCGGCGCTCGATCTGGTGCTGCTGTCGCAGTTTCTGGAGCGGCTGTCGCCACCGGCGCTGGCCGAAGCGCGTAACCTGCTGCTTCACCATTTCAGCGAACCGTCGGAAGCAGCGCAGCGCCAGCGCGTGGCGCTGATCGGCCTGCGCGGCGGCGGCAAGTCCACCATCGGCGCGTTGCTGGCGGAACGCCTCAGCGTACCGTTCATCGAACTCGACAGCGAGATCGAGCGGCGCAGCGGCGCCTCGCTCAGCGAGATCTTCGAGATGTTCGGCCAGGAGACGTTTCACCGCGCCGAGCGCGAGGCACTTGACGATGTACTGCGCCGCCACCCCCGCTTCGTTATCGCCACGGGCGGTTCGATCGTCACCGAACCGGGCACGCTGGAGCTGCTGCTGTCCTCGTGCTTCACCGTCTGGGTGCGCGCCGAGCCGGAGGAGCATATGAAGCGGGTGATGGCACAGGGCGACCTGCGCCCAATGGCCAACAGCACGCGCGCCATGGACGACCTGATCGCCATTCTCAAGAGCCGCGAGCCGCTTTACGCCAAGGCGCAGGCGGCGCTGAGCACCACCGGCCGTACCCCGGAACAGAACACAATCGAACTGTTGCGCCTGATCGAACTTCCCGATAATCGCATCGTGCGCAGCTCGGCGCCTTTGTCAGTGAGGGAGCCGGCCGCAGCCGGAACGGAAGAATGAGCGACCCCATCAAGACCGATGTCCTGATCATCGGCGCTGGCCCGGTCGGCCTTTTTGCGGTGTTCCAGTTGGGCCTGCTCGACATCAAGGCACACCTGGTCGACATCCTCGACAAGGTCGGCGGTCAATGCGCCGAGCTGTATCCGGAAAAGCCGATCTACGACATTCCGGCGGTCCCGCTGATCACCGGACAGGGCTTGTCCGACGCGCTGATGCAGCAGATCAAGCCGTTCAATCCCACCTTCCATCTCGGCGAGATGGTGACGACCATCGAGAACATCGGCGATCCGCTGTTCCGCGTCACCACCGACCGCGGCAAGGTGTTCGAGGCCAATGCCGTGGTGATCGCCGCCGGCGGCGGCTCGTTCCAGCCCAAGCGCCCGCCGATCAACGGCATTGAGCCCTACGAGAACACCTCGGTGTTCTATGCGGTGCGCAAGATGGAGACGTTCCGCGACAAGAAGCTGCTCATCGTCGGCGGCGGCGACTCGGCCCTCGACTGGACGCTCAACCTGCAGCCGATCGCCAAGCGCCTGACGCTCTTGCACCGGCGCGACGACTTCCGCGGCGCGCCCGACAGCGTCAACAAGATGCGGGCGCTGGTGGCGGCCGGCGCCATGGATCTCAGGATCGGCCAGGTCACTGAACTCGAAGGCGCCGACGGCCAGCTGACTGGTGCCACCATCAAAGGCGGCGACGGCGCCCTCACCCGCGTCGAGACCGACGCCATGCTGCCGTTCTTCGGCCTGACCATGAAATTAGGCCCGGTCGCCGACTGGGGCTTCGAACTCAAGGACGAACTGATCCCGGTCGATGTCTCGACCTTTGAAACCAGCCGGCCGGGCCTGTTCGCCATCGGCGACATCAACACCTATCCCGGCAAGCTCAAGCTGATCCTGTCCGGCTTCCACGAGGCGGCGCTGATGGCGCAGAAGGCGCACCACTATGTGCATCCGTCGAAGCGGCTGGTGTTCCAGTACACCACCTCGTCGACCAGCCTGCAGAAGAAGCTCGGCGTTTCCTAGCGCATGGTCCCGAAAAGCGGGCACCGGTTTTCGGACAAGACCATGCGCAACTTAAAGAGCATCAATGCCCAGGATTACTTTTATCGAACATGACGGCACCGAACATACGGTCGACGCCGATACCGGCGCCACCGTCATGGAAGCGGCACTGCGCAACGGCATTTCCAGCATCGTCGCCGAATGCGGCGGCGGCTGCACCTGCGCGACCTGTCTGGTGCATGTCGACGACGCCTGGAGCGCGGCGGTCGGCCCGCCGTCGGCCGAGGAAGAGGAAATGCTCGATTCAGCCTTCGAGGTGAAGCCGACCTCGCGGCTGTCCTGCCAGATCAAGGTGACGGAATCGCTGGACGGGCTGGTCGTACGCACGCCATCCTATCAGGGCCGCTGAACGCGCGCGGTTTAGGCGGCGCGGGTCAGGCCGATCTCCACCCCGATTCCCGACAGCGACGTCACAAGACGCTCGATGTCCTCGTGCGGTGTATTTTCGTGTTTTCAGTCGTCAGAGCCTGTACGCTAAGCTCAGCCGGTACGGCCTGAGCGGTGCGGCGGACGATTCCAAACGAGGCCGTTAGCGATCTAGAGGAGTCGGATCGATAATTGATGCAGAATGTTTTCTGCCTCGGTCTGGGATACTCGGCCCATTCCTTTGTCGCCGCCTATGGCGACCGGATCGGCCGGATCGCGGGGAGCGTTCGCTCGGCGTCGAAGCGGCAGATGCTGGCCGACCGAGGGGTGGACGCGTTCGTGTTCGACGGTCAGCCGCACCCGGGCGTGACCGACGCGATCCGGGCCGCCGATGCACTGCTGGTGTCGGCGCCACCGGCAGAACTGGCCGCGGCGACGGCCGCCATGCTGACGCCCGGCCAAACCCCGGCCGTCGTCTACCTGTCAAGCCTCAGCGTCTATGGCGATCATGGTGGCGCCGAGATTGACGAAGACGCGGCGCTGAAGGCGACATCGGTGCGCGGCCGCGAGCGCATCGCTTCGGAAGAGGCGTGGCGGCAATTCGGTCGCGACACCGGCAGCCCGGTGGCGATTTTGCGCCTCGCCGGCATCTACGGTCCCGGCCGCAACGCGCTCAACACCGTCGCCAAAGGCGAAGCGCGGCGTATCGTCAAACCGGGCCAGGTGTTCAACCGCATCCACGTCGCCGACATCGCGCAGGCAATCGCCGCGGCCTTCGAGCGCCGCGCCGATGGCGTCTTCAACGGCGCCGATGATGAGCCGGCGCCGCCGCAGGATGTCATCGCCTACGCGGCGAACCTGCTCGGCGTCGCGCCGCCGCCGGAAATTCCATTCGCCGAGGCTGAGCGGACGATGTCGCCGATGGCGCGGAGCTTCTATGCCGAGAGCAAACGCGCGCTGAACCGCAGGCTGAAATCCGGCCTCGGGGTGACCTTGCGCTATCCGACCTACCGCGAGGGACTCGACGCCCTGTTCGCGGCGCGCGATCACGAGAACAGCGAAGAGCCGTCCGCGTAACGCTAGCGCCGCACCCGCGCCAGCATGCGCTCGACATGCTCGACAGGCGTGTCCGGCAGAATGCCGTGACCGAGATTGAAGATGAAGGGCCCGCCCGCGAACGCCGCCAGCACCTCATCCACCGCGCGATCCAGCGTCTCGCCGCCGGTACGCAACGCTTCGGGATCGAGATTGCCCTGCACCGGCACGCGGCACTGGATCTGCTCGCGGGCGAACTGCCGGTCGATCGCCGTTTCCAGGCTGACGGCGTCGACTCCTGTGGCGTCGACATAATGCGGAATGCTGCGGCCGGCGCCGCGCGGAAAGCCTATGATGCGGGTGCCCGGCCGTTTCGCGCGGACCATCTTCACCAGGCGCGCCGTCGGCGCGACGCACCAGCGCTCGAAATCCTCCGGCGGCAGCGAGCCGGCCCAGGTGTCGAATATCTGCAGGCACTCGGCGCCGGCATCGAGCTGGTTCACCAGATAATCGGCCGAGGCCTCGACCAGCGTGTCGATCAATCCGGCGAAGGCTTCGGGATCGGCCGCCGCCAGTCGCTTGGCCGGCGCCTGATCGGGCGTGCCCTGCCCGGCGACCATGTAGGTCGCCACCGTCCACGGCGCACCGCAGAAACCAATGAGCGTGACGCCTTCCGGCAATTCTGCCTTGACCCGCCGGACCGTCTCGTAGATCGGCTGCAGAATCGTGTCGTCGCACTGGCGCGGCAGCGCCTTGAGCGCCGCACCTGTGGTCAGCGGATCGAGCCGCGGCCCTTCGCCTTCGACAAAGCTGACGGTCTGGCCCAGCGCATGCGGGATCACCAGAATATCGGAGAACAAGATTGCGGCGTCGAAACCGAAGCGCCGGATCGGCTGCAGCGTCACCTCCGCCGCCATGTCCGGATTGAAACACAGATTGAGAAAACTGCCGGCCTTGTCGCGCACCGCGCGATACTCCGGCAGATAGCGGCCGGCCTGACGCATCATCCACACCGGCGGCGGCGCCTGACGGACGCCGGCCAGAACGTCGATGAGCGGCTTATTCACGAGGCAAGGTCTTCACGAAGATCACCGGCATGCGACACGTCATTGTCGGGCTGGTCGCGATCCTTGCAATTTCCGCGGCGCTTTGGAAGCTCATAGCGCCAGCGACGGCATCGGGATCTCTCGCAGCCAGGTCGGCGCGACGCCCGTCACGATCTTCAGGCCGGTATCCGTTGCGCCCGCGCCCGGGCGGACGGGCCGATCTGAACGCCAGCATGAACGGCCTCCTCGCGCAGCGCGGCGCCGTCGCCGCCTTTGCGCGCACACAAAGCGATGTTTGTGCGCTGCGGCCGCGCGGCAGATTTATTTGTCGCCTCGCGCACCACCAAGATGATCCAAACGTTGGATCTGTCCGTACCAACAGCACGTCAAAGGGGAGCCCGGCCCATGCTGTACGCCATTGCCTACGTTACGATCCTGGTGCCGTTCGTCATCGTCGACGCCATATGGCTGACCGTGATGGGAAGCCGGCTGTACCGGCCGACACTGGGCGACATTCTCCTGCCCACCCTGAACGCGCCGCCAGCAGTGGTATTCTACCTGATCTATCCGATCGGCATTCTGGTGTTCGCGACCCTGCCGGCGCTGAAGGCGGGATCGGTGTCGCCGGCGCTGCTATACGGTGCGCTGTTCGGCGCCATGGCCTATGCCACCTACGATCTCACCAACTTCGCCACGTTGCGCAACTGGACGACGCTGATCTCGGTGGTGGACATCGCCTGGGGCGCCATCGTCACTGCCATTGCGGCGGTCGCCGCCTATTATCTGACGCGGCTGATCGGCGGCTGGATGGGGATCACCGGCGTCTGATCGCCGGCGCCGGTTATCGGGTCGGCGCCAGCCGGTAGTGGCTGACGCCCCACTCCGCACCGCTGGCGTGGCCGAACAGACCTGACGTCGCCAGGAAGAACAGCCGCCAGCGGCGTCGCCACAGCGCGGCGTCGCGGCCATAAGTCTGCTGTAACACCGCGTCGACAGCGTCGATGTTGCGGTCGAAATTTTCCAGCCAGTGATCGGCGGTGCGCGCGTAATGCGCGCCGCTCCAGCGCCAGTCCTGGTCCAGCGTGAACAGATCGGCGAATTCGCGGATCAGGTTGTGACTCGGCATGATGCCGCCAGTGAAGAAATGCTGGGCGATCCAGTCTTCCTTGTCGTCGAGTTCGAAGCGGTAGGGCGCACTGCGGTGGCTGAAGACGTGGAAGAACAGCATGCCGTCCGGCTTCAGCCATGCGCGGATGCGCTCCAGCAGACCGCGCCAGTTGGCCATGTGCTCGAACATCTCCACCGACACCACGCGGTCGAAGCGCCGCTCCGGCGAGAAGGCATTCATGTCGGCGGTAACGACGTCGAGATTGGTGAGGCCGCGCAATTGCGCCTGCTGCATGATGAAGGCGCGCTGCGATTGCGAGTTCGACACCGCGGTAATGCGCGCCGCCGGATAATGGCTGGCCATCCACAGCGACAGCGAGCCCCAGCCGCAACCGAGTTCGAGAATGTCCTGGCCGTCGGCCAGTTCGGCGTTGGCGGCGGTGCGCGTGAGCGCCGCCTCCTCGGCGTCAGCCAGCGTCGACGTCGCGCTGTCGTAATAACAGCAGGAGTATTTGCGCTGCGGCCCGAGCACCAGGTCGAAGAACGCCGCCGGCACTTCATAATGCTGCTCGTTGGCGGCGTCGACGCTTTCGGCGATCGGGTATTTCGGCATCCCGGCGGCGAAGACGCGGTTGATGTCGGCTGGCACGGAGGCCAGCTTGCGCCGCGTGCGGCCAACCAGGAACGATACCGCGGCGCGCGACACGGCATCCGGCCATGGCAGGCGCTCGAACGCCGGAATAACCCGCTGGATCGCGCTCATGACGCGGCCCGCGGCGGGCCAGGGAAGAACGCATTGGTGCGGCGCTGGTAGGCGCGGAATTTATCGCCGCGGGTGCGGATCATGTGTTCCTCGAGCGGCGGGATGCCGGAGACGTAGACCAGCAGCCAGTACATGCAGGCGGGTCCCGCCAGCGCCACAAAGCCCCACGGGTAGGCGCCGGTGAGATCGATCGCCAGCAGCGGATAGGCGAGCCAGCCGAAGGTCTCGAAGAAGTAATTCGGATGCCGCGACCAGCGCCACAGGCCGACATCGTTGATGCCGCCTTTGTTGGCGGGATTGGCCTTGAAGGTCTGCAGCTGCCAGTCGGCGACGCCTTCACCCAGAACCGCGATCGCCATCACCGCGATGGCGAGGAAATCCTGCACCGTGAGGCCGGGCGCCGGATGATGCGCCGCGACAAACATCGACAGCGCCAGCGGAATGCTCACCACCGCCTGCTTCTGCAACAAGATGAACATCTGACGGCGCGCGTCGCTGCCCCACCCTTTGATCAGGTCGGCGTAGCGCGGATCGTCGGATATTTTCGCGCTGCGGCTGGCAATGTGCAGCCCGAGCCGCGCCGCCCAGATCGCGGCGAACGCCGCGACCACGATCTGCCGCGGCTGCACGCCTTCGGCGCCCACGGGGGCCAGCGCGACGGCGGCGCCGACCGCGCCCACACCAAAGGTCCACACAGTATCGACCCAGCCGGAATTGCCGGTGCGCTGCTGGATCAGCCACGCCCCGGTCATGATCGCCGACAACGCGAGCGAAATAGCGATCAACCCAACGAAGAACTCGACAAGCGTCATAATGCAGTCCGGTTGCGCGCGATCATCACAGGCGGATGAACGGCTGGATCATGCGGCCGAGAATGCTGGTGAATTTGATCTGCCCCTGCATGGCGACCAGGCACACGCATTCTTCGCCCGCGTCGATCACCGGGCTGTGGGCGTCGTCATGGTCGGCGTCGTCGCAATCGCCGGCGCCGTAGCGGCCGCCTTCATGAATGAAGGCGCCGGCCAGCACGCAGGTCAGTTCGGTGCCGGTGTGCAGATGCGACGGCAGTTTGAGGCCGGGCGCTGCTTTCAGCATGAACACCCGCGAATCTTTCGCCGCCGGCACATCGACCGCGCGATAGTGCAGACCGGGCGATACCCAGCGCCAGGGTCCGAGACGATAGCCGAGCAATTCGTCGCGGTCCGCCGCCCAAATTTTCGGCGCGGTCGGCGCTTTTGGCGCAAGGGAGCGCGGCGCCAGCCGGTCGAGCACACGCGCTGACGCGCCGTCCGACAGGGCGACCGGCGCAATCTGCTCGAGCATCGCACCGCCCACGTCCTCGAGCGCCGCGACGAAGCCGCGGCACTGGCCGCACAGCGCCAGATGCGTCGCAATCACCAGGCTGCGGCCCTCGTCGAGCGTGCCGGCGGCGAAGTCGGCCAGCGTCGTGTCCTTGGGATGATGTCGGCTCATGTCAGATCACCCAGCAATTCGCGCATCCGGTTCATCGCCAGACGGATCCTGGACTTGACCGTCCCCAGCGGGAGTTCGAGTTCGTTCGCAATATCGGCGTGCGGCTTGCCTTCGAAAAACGACAGCCGCACCACGCGCATCTGGTCGTCGGACAGCGCCTGCAACGCAGCCTGGACGCGGCTTTCGCGCTCGACGGCGAGCAATAAAGCGTCCGGCGGTGCCGGTTGTTCCAGATCGTCCTCAACTTCAAGGTCGAGCAGGCGGGCCCGCTGGTCGCGGCGCGCGACATCGATGCGCAAGTTGCGCGCGATGGTGAAAATCCAGGCTGAGGCCCCGGCGCGGTTGCGGTCGAACTGCGCCGCCTTGCGCCACACCGTCAGCATCGCCTCCTGCGCCAGTTCCTCGGCGGCGGCCGGCGGGGTATTGCCGCGGATCAGGAAGCCCTTGATGCGCGGGGCAAAGTAATCGAACAACGCGGCAAACGCGGCGCGATCCTGATCGGCCGCCACGGCCTCGATCAGGGCGGCCAGGTCAGCGGACGATTTAGCGCCTTTAACGACAGTCGGCATTGGTGGGGGCTTGTCGGTCAATGTACCTGCTTCCAGGAGCCGCCATAGCGCTACGGCGGTCCCGCTGAGATCGTCCCTGTGAGCGACTGCCTGCATGTGAACTATACGGCAGCGGGGCCGATTTGGATCACGGTGATCCACCCGGACATCTGACCCGTATTACACCAACATTCAGCGGCCAACCGGGGCGGAACGATGCAGGACAGACCTTCCACCCCCCTTAAAGTCGCGGTCGTTGGCACCGGAATATCGGGTATGGCGGCGGCCTGGCTGCTGTCTTCCAGGCATGAAGTAACTGTCTACGAGCGCGCCGACCGGATCGGCGGCCACAGCAATACGGTCGATGCCCGGACCCCGCACGGGATCGTTCCCGTGGATACCGGCTTCATTGTCTACAACGAGCAAACCTACCCGAACCTCACGGCACTATTTAAATACCTCCAGGTGCCGACCGACGCGTCCGAGATGTCGCTGGCGGTATCTCTGGACCAGGGCAAGCTGGAATACTCCGGCGGCAACCTGGCCACCCTGTTCGCGCAGAAGCGCAACGTTTTAAGCCCCAGGTTCTGGTCGATGCTGCTCGACCTGCGCCGGTTCTACCGCGATGCACCCGCCGACATGGGGCGGCTGGGCCACCAGGCCACGCTGGGCGACTACCTCAAACTCGGCGGCTACGGCGCCGCCTTCCGCGACGACCATTTGCTGCCGATGGCGGCCGCCATCTGGTCGGCGCCGGCGCAGGCGATGCTGGATTACCCCGCCGCCGCTTTCATCCGGTTCCAGGACAATCACGGCCTGCTCAAGCTTACCGACCGTCCGGTCTGGCGCACCGTGCGCGGCGGCAGCCGGTCCTATGTCGAGCGCCTGACCGAGCCCTATGCCGAGCGGATCCGGATCAATGCCGATATCGCCGCCATTCGCCGCCACGACGACGGCGTCGATATCGAGACCGCCGACGGCGACATTTCCCGTTACGACCACGTGGTTATGGCGACCCACGCCGACCAGGCGCTGGCGCTGCTCGCCCACCCGTCCCACCAGGAACGCACCCTGTTGACGCCGTTCCGCTACAGCCGCAATCTTGCGGTCCTGCATTGCGACGAGGGGTTGATGCCGCGGCGCCGGGCGGTCTGGTCGAGCTGGAATTATGTCGGGGGCCGCAATGGCGGCGCCGACGGCGTGACGGTCACCTATTGGATGAACCGGTTGCAACGGATTCAATCCGAGACGCAGATGTTCGTCACGCTCAACCCTGAGCGGCCACCACACGCCGGCACCATCTTTCACTCCGAAATCTACGAGCATCCGTTGCTCGACGCCGCCGCGCTCAATGCGCAGCGCCGGCTGTGGTCGCTGCAGGGACAGAACCGCACCTGGTTCTGCGGCGCCTATTTCGGCGCCGGGTTTCACGAAGACGGCCTGCAATCCGGGCTTGCGGTTGCCGAAGCTCTGGGTGGCGTGCGGCGGCCGTGGGACGTCGCCAACGAATCCGGCCGCATCCATATCGACACCGAACGTACGGCGCCGGAATCGGAGCCGGTGGCATGACCGCCTCCTGCCTCTACGCCGGCACGGTCATGCACCGCCGCTTCAAGCCGCGTGAGCACAGGCTGCGCTACCGCGTGTTCTGGGCGCTGCTCGACCTCGACGAAATCCCCGCGCTCGGAAAAACGCTGCGCTTCTTCTCGCATGAGCGCTTCAACCTGTTCGGCTTCTATAATGCCGATCACGGCGACGGCTCGGCGATACCCTTGCGCACGCAGGTCGAGCGCCATCTCGACGCCGCCGGCCTGACGCTCGATGGCGGGCGCATCCGCCTGTTGTGCATGCCGCGCATTCTCGGCTTTGTCTTCAATCCGATCAGCGTCTACTACTGCTATCACCGCGACGGCGCGCTCACCGCGCTGCTCTACCAAGTGCACAACACATTCGGCGAGCGGCACACTTACCTCATTCCGGTCGAGAACGGCGCCGACAAGGCGCTGGCGCAGCGCTGCCTGAAGGCGTTCTACGTCTCGCCGTTCATGGATATGGAGATCGCCTACGGCTTCCGCGTTCAATTGCCGGCCGAGCGTATTGCGCTGGTGATCGAAGGCTCCGACGCCACCGGCCCGGTAATCACCGCCTCGCTCGCCGGCACGCGCCACGCGCTGACCGATGCCGTTCTGCTGCGGAAATTTTTCGCCTTCCCGCTGATGACGCTCAAGGTCGTCGCCGGCATTCACTGGGAAGCGCTGAAGCTCTGGATCAAGGGCATGCGGCTGCGGCCGCGCCCGCCGGCGCCCGCCACGCTGACCGTCGTGCCCCATCAGAACCTGCCGCCGTCTGTCTATGGAGGTCGCCATGTCTGACATCCGCGCCCTTCGATCGGACGCCGGACGCACCACCGCGCGCAGCAAACCCATTCTGGTCCGGCAACTGGAACGGCTTCTGACGCAGATCCAGTTCGGCCAAATCACCATCGTGCTGCCCAATGGCGACACGCTGCACCGGCAGGCGCCGAACGCAGGCCCGAGCGCCAAACTCGTCATCCGTCGCTGGCGCACGGTGTGGCGCCTGATCGCCGGCGGCGAACTGGCCTTCGCCGAGTCCTTCATCGACGGCGACTGGTGGACGCCGAACCTGATCGCGTTTCTGGAATTCGGCGCGCGGAACGAAACCAGCATGCAGCACGCGATTTCCGGCACCGCTGCGCACCGCCTGCTGTCGCGCTGGCAGCACTGGCGACGGCGCAACACGCGCGGCGGCAGCCGCCGCAACATCGCCCAGCATTACGACCTCGGCAACGCGTTCTATTCGCTGTGGCTCGACCGCACGATGAACTATTCCTCGGCGCTGTTTTCGCAGGCCGGCCAGTCGATCGAGGCGGCGCAGAACGCCAAGCTCGACCGCATCGTCGACCTGCTCGACATCAATGGCGGCGAACGCGTGCTGGAGATCGGCTGCGGCTGGGGCGCGGTGATGGAGCGCCTGCTGCCGCGCTGCCACGTCACCGGCATCACCCTGTCGGCCGAGCAACTGGCCTTTGTCGAGCAGCGCCTCGGCGGCAAGGACACCGGGCGTTTCGAGGCGCGGCTGCAGGACTACCGCGATGTCGCCGAGCAATATGACCGCATCGTCTCGATCGAGATGATCGAGGCGGTCGGCGAGCAATACTGGCCGGCCTATTTCGGCAAGCTGCGCCAGGCGCTGACGCAAAAAGGCACGGTGCTGCTACAGGCCATCACCATCGCCGAAGACCGCTTCGCCAAGTACCGCAACCAGCCGGACTTCATCCAGCGCTACATTTTCCCTGGCGGCGTGCTGCCGACCGTCGACATCATCCGTCGCCAGGCCGCGCGCGCCGGCCTCGAACTGGTCGTGCACCAGCCGTTCGGCCAGAGTTACGCACGGACCCTGGCGATGTGGCGCGAGCGCTTCCTCGCGGCGTGGCCGGAGATCGAACGCCTTGGCTTCGACGCCTCGTTCAAGCGGATGTGGGAATACTACCTCTGCTACTGCGAGGTCGGCTTCCGCAACGCCGCGATCGACGTCGGGTTTTACAAGCTGAGGCCGGTGGCGGCCGGCGCCTGAGCGCTGGGCGCTTATGACAGGCGGCCCGCCTCCATGCTCAGGATGCGGTCGGCAAACCGCTCGGCCAGTTGCGGCTGATGCAGCGAGCAGACGACGGCGACATTCGACGATCGTGTCAGCCCGTGGAGCAACGTCAGTATCGCGATCGCAGTGTCGGGATCGAGGCTCGCCACCGGCTCATCGGCCAGAATGATCCGGCTCTGTTGCGCGATGGCGCGGGCGATGGCCACGCGCTGCTGCTGACCGCCGGACAGCGTGTCGGCGCGCTGGTCGATGTGCTCGCCGAGATCGACCTGGCGGAGCGCATCGATGGCAATGGCCTCGTCTGCCGCCGCAAAGCTGCGCGCCATCACGCGCCACAGCGGCGCGCCCGCCAGCCGGCCCGCCAGCACATTATCGATCGCCGACAGCCGGCGGATGAGGTTGAACTGCTGGAAGACCACGCCGATGTTGCGGCGCGCCTGCGCAAGTTTGCGGCCGCGCAAAGCATGCAGCGGCGCACCGGCGATGAACACCTCGCCCCGATCCGGCTCGGTCAGGCGCGTCAGGCACCGGAACAAGGTCGACTTGCCGGCGCCGCTGGGGCCGAGAACCGCGACAAACTCACCGGCCCGAACCGAGAGCGCAGCGCCGTCCAAAGCGAGACGCGCGCCATAGGATTTCGACAGATCGACGGCGGCCAGGAGCGGCGTCAAACCAGCCTCCGGCGCAGCCAGGCGCTGATCGCATCGATCGCCGTCACCATCGCCAGCACCAGGATGATGATCGTGAACACGCGATCGAACTGCAGCAGATCGACGCTGTTCTTCAGTTCCTGTCCAATGCCGCCGGCGCCGACGACGCCCAGCACGGTGGAGGCCCGCACGCTCCATTCCCACATATACAGGGTGATTGAGGACAGGCTTGGCAGCACGTCGGGAATGAGGGCGTAGCGGATGACTTTAAGGCGGCCCGCGCCCGACATCGTCACCGCTTCGATGGGACCGGGCACTGCCGTCTCGATGCTTTCCGACCAGAGCTTGGCGATCGAGCCGGCGGAGTGCAGCGCCACGCCGAGAACGCCGGCGAAAGGCCCCAGCCCGACGGCCGCAACAAAGATGAGGGCGAAGACAAAGCTGTCGATGCCGCGCAGCGCGTTGAGCAGACCCCGCGCGGGAATCGAGAGCCAGCGCGACGACGTGACGTTGCGGGCCGCCAGAAGGCAGACCGGTATCGCCAGCAACACACCGAACGAGGTGCCGACCGTTCCCATGGCGACGGTTTCCGCCGCGCGATAGGTGAGGATGCCGATCTCGGAAAAGTCAGGCGGCCAGGCCCGCGCGGCCCAGTTCGCAAGGCGCGGCAATCCGGCCCAGAGCTTGCCGAGGTCAACCTCGGCGACGCGAAGACAAATGACGTAAAGCGCCACCCCGACGCAGAGAAGCCCGGCAAACCGCAGGCGGTCGCCGAGCTTCCGATGACGTCGCGCACTGTCCGGAAAGGTCTCGTACACCCGGTCTACTTCATCACCGTCTTGGGCTTGAGCCGTCCGACGGCGACCCCCGCATCTTCGATGGTTTTGTAATCGGCGTGATTCGCCGCAACCCAACCGGTATAGTTCTTGGGCATCAGCGTCAGCGCCTGTTCTTCCGTGATGGCCAGCACGGCCTCCTGAACTTTCTTGATGAGCGCCGGATCGAAGCCGTCGCGCACCACCAGGGGATCGTTCGGCAACGGCGGGGATGTCCACACCACCTTGATCTGGTCGGCTTTGAAGGTGCCACGCTCGAGGAAGACGTTCATGTTGCGGTCGAAGTCAGAGGCAAGGTCGACCTGCCCGTTGATGACCGACAGAATTTGCGCTGCGTGCGAAGCGCCATCCCGGTACTGAAAATAGGTCTTGGGGTCGATGCCAATGGACTTGAAGTAATGCGTGGGGATGAGCCAGCCGGAGGTTGAACCCGCATCCGCCAGCGACAGCCGCAGACCCTTGGCATCGTCCGGCCACTTGGCGATCGTCACGTCGGGCCGCGACACGATAATCGAATGATAGCTCGGCTTGCCATTGTACTTCACCGTCGCGATGGCCTCGCCGCCGCCCTCGTTATTGGCAAGCACATAACCCCACGGGCCCATCCAGGCGATGTCGACCTGTTTGTTGGCCAGTGCAATGGCGATGCCGGCCCAATCGGTGGTCACGACCAGTTCGTAATCGCGGCCGAGTTGCGTGGCGAGATGTTTGAAGAATGGCTCGTAGGCCTTTTTCGTGTCGGAGGCTGTCGGCTGAAACGGCCCGACCGCGAAGCGGAGCTTTTCCTGGGCCGACGCGGACAGGGCGGTGCCGGCCATGATTGCGATGGTCAGCAGCAGGCGTGCAGCAATGGACGAGACCGAATTCATGTTCACCCTCTCTGGCGGCGCTGGAAAACCTACACAGGCCAGAAGCCTCCCTCCAATGACGTTTAGGTGAAAAACCTGGCCATCGTCCGGCCTTCAGAGGCGACGCCGTGGCTCGCCAACACGAGCATCCGCTTATCAGGTTATGGGGCTGGCGGAGAGGGAGGGATTTTCCCTTCGTTGCAAGAAATGCCAGTAAATCAGAGGTCTCGTGGCTGCCTTCCGCCGCTTTGTGTACCAGTCCAGTGTTCGGGCGAAAGGGTCAATCCGAACACGTTTGGCGGCGTCGCCGTATCATGCGCGACGGATGTTTAGACGGCGTACGGACGATAGGCATTGATTTGTCAGCTCGGATCTAACGATCTCGGCGCGGGGGCATCTTGAGCGAGCCGTTTCACACGGTCTGCCGCGCGGCACCCAACTAGGCTCGCCGAGGCCCTGCATGGTGAGGCGGCGAAGATCATCGCCGCCTCACCATTTTAGATCGTTTTGCAAGCTTGGGGGGCGTACCGTGACCGATGACGGCAACGCAATTCGCCAGTCGGATAGCGGCTGAAATGTCTCAATAGCCGAAGACGATGCAAGGACCCACGTGAAGCCGCGTTAGAACTCCACACCCTTTACAGATCTTCAGCCTTCGGCTGCGGCAGTAACGGTACCGGCGCAGATGACAAGGTCAGCGTCTCGGCCCTTGCGGCAAGCGAAGCCGGCTGATTGCCATGAACGCTGTATATCTGAGGCGCGGAACGGTTGATCTGCAGGTGAAAGATATCGGGCCGATTATAATGTCCCGCGAAATCATGGCGCAACTTCATGCTGATCGCCAGCTCCAGATCGCATTCGGCATAAAGGATGCCCTCTTCTGCACCCATCGGTCCGGCAATAATGCGGCCGTTCGGTGCAACAATCACGCTGCCGCCACAGCAATCCGGGCTGCGGAGAAACTTGTCCCCGTCCGGGGACGGTTGCAGCTTTGCAATCGTTTGCTCGTCGACGGTCCCGCAGGCGGAGATCACAAAGGCCTTTGTCATCTGGGCGAAAGCCTGTGAATCAACCGATACGCGATTGCGCAGCGGATCGCCGCTCGTTGGGAAGTGGTTTGGCCAGCTCATAACGTGGATGCGCGAGCCTTCGGCCGTCAGCGCGAAAACCGCGAGCGGATTGGAGTTTTCTCCGCATATCAGACCGCTCATCGGGCCGAATTCACTTTGGAAAGCGCCAAAGGTATCTCCGTGACCGCCTGTGTGCACAAGGCGCTCACCGACCGTCGGCATGATCTTTTGGTGCTTCCCAATGAGTACGCCGGTCGGGCTGATGAAAAGCTGCGAATTGTACATGGTGCCCATGGTGTTTGGCATCTTTTCGCACACGCCGACGATGACATAGGCTCCAGCCTCTGCGGCCGCGGCACATAGTGCATCCGTTTGCGGCCCGGGCACCTCAACTGAGTTTTTGAATAATTCGACTGCGAGCTTATTGGCGATTGTTCCTGTGGCCGGATGGTGGTGATACCAAACCGGGTGTGCGGGAATGAAGCCTTCCGGAAAGGCGATGACCTTTGCGCCCTTGCTCCCCGCTTCTCGGATCAGCCGGCACGCCTTTTCTACCGACCCTTCGCGATCGAGAAAAACGGAGGCTGCTTGTACCGCAGCAACTTTCACAATCGGATAGCTATCACCCATAACAATCTCCCTGTTTGTCCGAATTGCCCATTTGGTGGATCTGGACGACGTTTACTTTTTCAAACCGGGACCCGCCGCGCTTAACAAATGCGCATTCGTTTCCACCTCGGCTTTGAGCATTTGATCAAATTGCGCGGGCGCCATCGTCTCGATGTCGAGACCGAAGCCTTTCAGTTTAGCAGCCAACTCCGGCTTAGCCACGGCGCGTTCTATTTCACCATGCATCCGATCGACGATCGATTTGTCCGTCTTGGAAGGCGCGACCATGCCGATCCAGAAGTTATAAGAAGAGCCCGGATATCCAGCCTCGACCGTCGTCGGAACGTCGGGAAGAAGGGCCGACCTTCGACTCCCGCTTACAGCCAGTGGCAACAGTTTTCCATCCTTGATCAGAGACAGCGCCGGAAGAAGAGGCATAAAATAGAAATCGATGCGACCTGTCATGACCTCGGTAACGGCTTCAGTCGCGCCCTTGAAAGGCACCGGTTGCGCTTGGATCCCTGCGCTCGACAAAAATCTGACAGCGTTGAAAAAACTTGGAGTGCCAACGCCTGCCGTTCCGTAGTTCAACAATCCGGGAGCGGCCTTGCCCTTATCAACCAACTCCTTAACCGAACGAATGCCCTTGGACGGAGCGATAACGAGAACGTTGGCCATGGTGCCGTAGGTGCCTATCCCGACGAAATCCCTGGTCGTCTGGAATTGAGGGTTTTCGGCGGTCACTTCGGCGATTGTCAGCGCTCCCGACGTCGAGAGCAGTGTGTACCCATCCGGGCTCGCTTTTGACACCGCAACGGTCCCGACGATGGTGCCAGCACCAGGTCGATTTTCGATGACGATGGGTTGGCCTACTTGCTTCGAAACCTCGTCTAAAATCGCTCGCGGGATGATGTCGATCGCGCTGCCGGCACCGATCGGGACGACGACGCGAATGGGGCGAGACGGCCATGAACCACTTTCTGCTTGCGAAGCACCGCTTATTGTAAGCGCGGCAAGGACGACAACAGATTGAACAAGGCACTGACGAAACGTCATTTTCGACCTCTTTTTACAAGTGGCTGCAAACGTTTGCAATGGCATTATTGGCCGTAGAATTGGCTTTTTCAAATTATTTCTGCTATAATAATGCAAACATTTGCAGCAATTGTCGCCTCAAACACAGGCAACTGCCCGCGCGGTGGCTGAATGACCCCCCTGAAAAGCACGAGCGTGACAATACGGCAGGTCGCAGATGCGGCGGGCGTGCACTTCTCGACAGTGTCGCGCGCACTGAACCCCGCGACGCGCCGGCTCGTAAAGCCTCAGCTTGCCAAGAAGGTGCAAGAGGCGGCGCACCGCCTTGGCTACCATGCGAACGCGGCAGCATCATCGTTGCGCACTGGCCGCTCAAAGGTAGTGGGGGTCATCGTGCCGGATCTTGGCAGCATGCTGTTCCCACCGATCCTTGAGGGAATAGACGCCGAGTTTCAAAAATCGGGATACATGACCATCATCGGTCACACGGCGAACGATGATCAGCAGCAAAGACGAATCCTTGCCGGACTGAGCGAGCGACAAGTGGACGGCCTAATCATCGCGACGGCCACGCTTGATGAGCCGGTTACAGGTAGCTTGCTCAATGGCCGCGTTCCGGTCGTTCTGATCAATCGTACTGATAGTACGGGTCGAACCCCCGCCGTCTTGCATGATGACCTCAAAGGCATTCATCTCGCGTTCGAACATCTTGTTGCTCTCGGCCATACTAATATCGCCCACCTCGCAGGTCCCAGCGTGCTATCCACCGGATCGCTCCGTCTACGAGGCTTTAGATTGGCCCACCAAGAAATGCTTGCGGGTGCAAAGTTGGGTCCCGTCGTCGAAGCAAAGAGCTTTTCCGTGGAGGCGGGCAAAGTTGCGTGCCTCTCCCTTTTAAAAAGAAATAAACGCGTTACTGCGATCGTGGCAGCCAACGACCTCCTTGCAATCGGGTGCTACGAAGCTCTATCGGAGCTCGGCCTGAAATGCCCAGACGAGATTTCGGTCACTGGCTACAACAACACTGCATTCAGCGGATTGGTGCGCCCAGCGCTCACAACTGTAAATCTTCGGCTACGTGACATGGGCATTGAAGCTGCGCGTATGTTAGCAGGCCTGATGTCTGGAAACGCAGGGAATGCTGATGTGGTATTGAGACCGTCGCTGGTAGTACGAGGATCGACAGCACCAGCCCCTACCCGCTAGCTCAAAAAAACGCCGCGCCGAGCTCGTGTCGACATCTCTTAGAGAAACTCTTGAGATCGAGCCCATTAGGCGGTGAACCCATAAATCTGCTAGGATGCGCAGCTCTTCATCGGGGCTTCGCGTGACCATTTGCGATGACGCACACGTACGATGCCAGCCAGCATGCCGGCAGCTTCTGGAAGAAAGCCAAGACGTAGCGGCGCTTCAGCTGCCGGCGGATGATGACTTCGCCTTGCGCATCAATGCCGTGTACCTGGAAAACCGACTTGGCGATGTCGAGACCGATTGTCGTAATCGCTTGCATGCCTGGCTCCTCTGAAACGTAGGGGGCCTTAATTCGCATCGCAGTCAACGCCGCGCTCTGTCTCTTGGACGAACGTCAGCTAAGCCGCCCGCCACATCGTGAAGTACTAAAACGGATTTTGGTGGGTCCTCTGCAGTTTCCTTGAGAACGCAGATGCGCAACCTGCCCGCCCGATTAGGTCAATCGACTGGGCCGGATCTCGCCACAGGCTCCGCACTATTGGGATGCTTCCAGGGACGAGACATTGCCAAGGTCATGTGCACCACCCGTATGTACCAATCGGGCAGCACCAAGTTGGTGAACTAACAACAACTTTACGAGTTCAATGACTTAAGCAAGATCTGGCGGAGAGGGAGGGATTCGAACCCCCGATAGGCTTGCACCTATGCCGCATTTCGAGTGCGGTGCTTTCAACCGCTCAGCCACCTCTCCGGAGCCTTTGCAAACCCCGAGGGGCCGCGCGGACGGCGCTATCTAAACAAGCGGGCCCGGACAGACAAGGGCAACGGCATTTTATATGCGGCTGCCTTGGCGGGAGACGGTCGTGGACGCGGCTGCGCCTGTCGGGAGATCTACAAGCGAGGCATGGAACACGCCGGGACCGGCCCAGGAAATTAATTGCGCGCCCGCCCGGAGGCCGAATTTCGGACCTTTTCGGCCGGTCCGGCCACGGCCTGCCGCCAGCGGTCGCGCAGCCAAATTGGCGGCTTTTCTTGACATTATGCCCCCTTCCCCGCCATAAGCTGGGCCGGCGCGGACCCTGACGGTCCGCGTGTTCGTTTATGTTTGTGTCAGATGGTTTTAAGCCTCTGAAAATACACACAATAACCGACTGGAAGAAGCCGCTCCGGAATGGTCCGAGACCGGTATGAACACGAGAGAAGAACGATGTTCGCAGTCATTAAAGCCGGTGGCAAACAGTACCGCGTTGCCGCCGAAGATGTGATCCGGATCGACCGCGTCGCGGCCGAGCCCGGCCAGGTGATCGAGTTCGGCGAAGTGCTGCTGCTCGGGGGCGATACCCCCCAGCTCGGCCTGCCGACGGTGGCGGGCGCGATGGTGGCCGGCGAGGTGCTTCAGCACACCCGTGGCGACAAGGTCATCGCCTTCAAAAAGCGCCGGCGCAAGAATTCGCGCCGCAAGCGCGGCTACCGGCATGATTTCTCCGTGATCCGCATCACCGAGATCCTCATGGACGGTGCCAAGCCGTCGAAGGAGCCGCCGCCGCGGCCCAAGCGCGAAGCCAAGCCGAAGCCGGAAGCGGCCGAAGGCGAGGCCGAGGGCGCCCCCAAGAAGGCCGCCAAAAAGCCGGCAAAGAAGCCGGCCCGGGCCGCCAAGCCCGCCGCGAAAAAGCCCGCGGCCAAGGCTAAGAAAAAGTGAGATGATTCCGTTACGGAATCGGTGTATCAGTTAGTCAGAAATTCGAGAGACCACGATGGCACATAAAAAAGCAGGCGGATCTTCACGCAACGGCCGCGACAGCGCGGGCCGTCGCCTTGGCTTGAAGAAGTCGGGCGGCCAGGCCGCAATCGCCGGCAATATCCTCGTGCGCCAGCGCGGCACCACGTGGCATCCCGGCCGCAATGTCGGCATGGGCAAAGACCACACGCTGTTCGCGCTCGTCGACGGAAAAGTACAGTTCGCAGCTAAAGCCAAAGGCCGCACCTACGTCTCCATCGTACCGATGATGGAAGCAGCGGCCGAGTAAAACGGTAGACCAAAAATCGAGGTCCGCCGGTCATTCAGTCGAACCGGCGGGGCTTCCAGGCTCCGAGAGGGGGAGACGGGTGACCGTCTCCCCCTCTTCGCATTTGCCCTTGTCGCATTTGAAACCCTGGAGCCCGTGTCATGACCTTGCTGGAAGAAATTCCGAGAGAGACGTTCAGAGAAGGCAGTATCCCCGTCCTTGAGACCAAGCGGCTGATCCTGCGCGCGCCGCGCCTCGAGGACACTAAACCGGTAGCGGCCCTCGCCAACGACCGCCGCATCGCCGACAACACCGCGCGCATTCCGCATCCGTACAAGGCATCGGATGCCGAGGGCTTCATTGCCGGCGCCAACAAGGCCGACGGCGAAGCCGTGTTTCTGATCACGCTGCGTGACGACACCGTCATCGGCGCCTGCGGAATTGTCCCGCACGAGTCGACGCCTGAGCTCGGCTACTGGCTCGGCGTGCCTTATTGGGGCAAAGGCTACGCCACCGAGGCGCTGCACGCGACCATCGATTACGCATTCACCGATCTGGGCCATGACGCGCTGCAGGCCGGTGCGCGCGTCACTAACCCGGCCTCGCGCCGCGTGCTGGAGAAATGCGGCTTCCAGTGGACCGGCGTCGGTCTCTACCGCATCCGCGCCATCAACTCGTCGGCGCCGATCGACCGCTTCCGGCTGGAGCGCGGCATCTGGTCGGCGCTCAAGACCTGGGGCCGCATGAAGCGGGTGTCCTGAACGACGCGCGACCCGCCGCTCACGGCGGGTCGTCCATCGCCACCGGCTTCTTCAGCGCCCGCTCCCGCAGGAAGATGTAGAAGCCGGCGGCGATGATGATGGTGGCGCCGGTCAGCATCGCCGGCCCCGGCACGTCGCCAAAGAAGATAAAGCCGAGAATGATCGCCCAGAAGATGGTCGAATACTGATAGGGCACGACCACCGACGCCGGCGCCAGCTTGAGCGAGCGATTGACGCAGATATGCGCCACCATCGCGGTGACGCCAAGCAGCGCTAGCAGGCCAGTGTCGCTCCAGTTCAGCGCCACCCAGGTGAAGGGCGCCACGATCGCGCCGAAGATCAGCGCGCCCACCGTCTGCGTCGTCACCAGCACGATGTCGGAGGTGCCGCGCACCAGCCGCGTGCAGATCATCAGCAGCGAGAACGAGAAGCTGCCGACAAGGGCGACCAGCGCCGCCGGCGTCATCGATCCCGCGTTGGGACCGAGCGCAATCATGACGCCGACAAAACCGCCAATGACCGCGAGCCAGCGCCTCCAGCCGACGTGCTCTCCGAGCAGCCAGGGCGACACCGCGGTCACATAGATCGGGCCGGCGAGGTAGAACGTCATCACATCGGCAAGCGGCATATAGGCCAGCGCCCAGTAGAAACAGGCTACCTCGACGGTGCCGAACAGCGGCCGCAGCCATTGCACCAGCGGCCGCGGTGCCTCGCGGAACGGGCGCCAGCCCTCGCGATGGATGAACGGCGCCAGGAACACCAGCCCGGCCACGCTGCGGATCAGCAGCAACTGGCCTACCGAATAGGTCGCGACCAGCCATTTCCCCAGCGCATCGTTCAGCGCAAAGAAGAAAATACCGATCAGCATCAGGGCGATGCCGGCGTAGACATGGTCGGGGCCGGCAGCGCGGAAGGGTGCGCCCGAGGGGGAAGCGGTCATGGCGCGAACCGTATACCAGCCTGCGCGGAAAAAGCCGTCCGGGACGATTTTCCGGCGTCACGGAGGGTGCGGCGGGCCCTCCGATGCTCTATATCGCCCCTATGAAATTCCTCGACGAAGCCAAGGTTTACATTGAGTCCGGCGCGGGCGGTAACGGCTGCATCGCGTTCCGGCGCGAAAAGTTCATCGAGTTTGGCGGCCCCAGCGGCGGCGACGGCGGGCGCGGCGGCGATGTCATCATCGAAGCCGTCAACGGCCTCAATACGCTGATCGATTACCGCTTCCAGCAGCACTTCAAGGCGGAGCGCGGCGGCAACGGCATGGGCAAAGACCGCCACGGCGCCAACGGCAAAGATCGCGTGCTCAAGGTCCCGGTCGGCACCCAGGTCTACGAGGAAGACGGCGAGACGCTGCTGTTCGACTTCACCGAGGTCGGGCAGACGATGCGCGTCGCCAAAGGCGGCAATGGCGGCTTCGGCAACGCCTATTTCAAGTCGGCCACCAACCAGGCGCCGCGCAAGGCCAATCCCGGCCAGCCGGCCGAAGAGCGCACCATACGGCTGCGGCTGAAGCTGATCGCCGACGCCGGGCTGATCGGCCTGCCGAACGCCGGCAAGTCCACCTTTCTCGCCACCGTGACGGCGGCCAAACCGAAGATTGCCGACTATCCGTTCACCACGCTGCACCCGCAGCTCGGTGTCGTGCGCGTCGACGAGCGCGAATTCGTGCTGGCCGATCTGCCCGGCCTGATCGAAGGCGCCCATGAAGGCGTCGGCTTGGGCGACCGTTTCCTCGGCCATACCGAGCGCTGCCGCGTCATTCTGCATCTGGTCGACGGCACCGGCGAGGATGCCGGCGCCGACTACAAGACGGTACGCGCCGAACTCGACGCCTATGCCAACGGGCTCGAGGACAAACCGGAAATCGTCGCGCTGACCAAGATCGACGCCATGACGCCGGAAGCGATCAAGACTCAGACCGCAAGGCTGAAGAAGGCGAGCAGGAAGACGCCACTGCTGCTGTCGTCGGCTTCGCGCAAGGGCGTGCCCGAAGTGCTGCGCGCGCTGTTCAAGGTGATCGGCAACACCCGCGACGACGCCGCGCCGGCGGATGAGCCGGCAGAAGAGGCGTGGCAGCCGTAGAGCCTCCTTACCCTCGCACCTCCGGGTCGATGAAGGTGTTCGGTCTTCGTCATGGCCGGGCTTGTCCCGGACATCCACGTCTTTATAGATGCATATCAGTCAGTCGTGATGCCCGGCGCATTAGGGCGTTTACGCCCGTCGTCCGACGGGCTATGGCCATGCATGACGCAGTGATCGGAGCCCACCATGAAAACCCGCGCCGCCGTTGCCTGGAAAGCCGGAGCCCCGCTCACCGTCGAGACCATCGACATCGAAGGGCCGAAGGCCGGCGAGGTGATGGTGGAGGTGATGGCGACGGGCGTCTGCCACACCGACCTGTACACGCTGTCGGGCGCCGACCCTGAGGGCATCTTCCCGGCCATCCTCGGACACGAAGGCGCCGGCATCGTCCGCGAGATCGGCCCCGGCGTGACCTCGCTGAAGGTCGGCGATCACGTCATCCCGCTCTACACGCCGGAGTGCCGGCAGTGCAAAACCTGCCTGTCGCAGCGCTCGAACCTCTGCACCTCGATCCGCGCCACGCAGGGCAAGGGCGTGATGCCCGACGGCACGTCGCGCTTCCGCTGCGACGGCGACCCGGTGTTCCACTACATGGGCTGCTCGACCTTCGCCAACTTCACCGTGCTGCCCGAGATCGCGCTGGCGAAGGTGCGCGAGGACGCGCCGTTCGACAAAATCTGCTACATCGGCTGCGGCGTCACCACCGGCGTCGGCGCCGTCATCAACACCGCCAAGGTCTGGCCCGGCGCCAATGTCGCGGTGTTCGGCCTCGGCGGCATCGGCCTCAACGTGGTGCAGGCGGCGCGCATGGTCGGCGCCGACAAGATCATCGGCGTCGATCTCAATCCGGCGCGCGTCGAGATGGCCAAGAAATTCGGCATGACGCATTTCGTCAATCCGTCCGAAGTCGGCAACGACAAGGTCGTGCAGGCCATCGTCGACCTGACCGGCGGCGGCGCCGACTTCTCGTTCGAGTGCATCGGCAATGTCGATGTGATGCGTCAGGCGCTGGAATGCTGCCACCGCGGCTGGGGCGAGTCGATCATCATCGGCGTGGCGGCCTCGGGCAAGGAAATCGCCACGCGGCCGTTCCAGCTGGTTACCGGCCGGGTCTGGAAGGGCACCGCCTTCGGCGGCGCGCGCGGCCGCACCGACGTGCCGAAGATCGTCGACTGGTACATGGACGGCAAGATCAATATCGACGACCTGATCACCCACACCATGCCGCTCGACAAGATCAACGACGCCTTCGACCTGATGCACGAAGGCAAGTCGATCCGCTCGGTGGTCTTGTATTAGATCGAGGCTGGGTCTGACTCCCTCTCCCCTTGGGGGAGAGGATTGGGGTGAGGGGGCAAGTGACCCTCGACAGGCCATAACCCCTCACCCGACCTGTGGGAGAGGTGAAGTAACTACTTCCACGCCTCGACGTTCAGGCTGATCGGCACATTGCCGAACAGCAGCGTGCTGGTGTCCTGGAACAGGCCGAATTCCTTCACGCGCTTGACCTCGCGGAAGCCGGTTTCCTGCAGGAAGGCCTGGAAGAACTCGAAGTTCAGGCCAACAAAATGTGCGTCGTAGGGCGTGGTGCGGCCGCCGAACATCATCCGCATCACGTGGAAGCGGCCGTTGCCATCGAGTGACGGCTCGAGAAACAGCCGGCAGAGCACCTCGAGATCCGGCACCGCGGCGCGCAGGCGCCCGCCCGGCTTGAGCACACGGTAGATGCCGGCCAGGGTTTTCGGCAGTTCGCTGTCGTAGCCGAGATGCTCCAGCACGTGCGAGGCATAGACCTCGGCGCAGCTGGCGTCGGGCAGGAATGACAAATCCGTGCAGTTGCCGACGCGGTCGACGGCCGGCCCCGGCAGCGCGTCGAGGATCATCCAGCCGTCGCGCCGCTCCCGGCCGCCGATATGCAGCTTGATGCCGTCGGTATCGGCTGCCGGCGCCGTGCGCGAATCCATCGAATCAGTCAGTGTGATCATGGACACAGCCTAATTCAGTGCGCCCAAAGCGCAAATTCATGAACCGCCAGCAACGCCGCACCGCCGAGAGAAAGCCACCGCCGCAGGCCGCCGCCGGCGCCTTTGTGGCGGCGCTTCAGCACCATCAGGCCGGCCGACTGGCGGAGGCGGAAGCCGCGTACTGCGGCGTGCTGGCAGCGCAGCCCGACCATGCCGACGCCGCTTTCAACCTCGCCGTCGCCTTGCGCCAGCAGGGCAAGGCCGACGACGCCATCGCCGCCTATGCGCGCCTTCTTGCGCTCAGGCCGGATTATCCGGAAGCGCATTACAATCTCGGCAACGCGCTGATGGCACGCGGCCGCCCCGGCGATGCCGTCGCCGCTTACACGGAAGCGCTTCGCGTCAACCCCGATCACGCCCGCGCGCAGGCCAATCTCGGCATCGCCTGTGCGAGCCTCGGCGCTGCGCTGCTGGAGCGCGGCGCGATCGACGAGGCGGCGGCTGCGTTCAGCCAGGCGCTGGGCATCAATCCGGGCATCGCCGAGACCCATTACAATCTCGGCAATGCGCGGAGGGTTCAGGGCCAACTCGATGAGGCTGCTGCCGCCTATCATGAGGCGCTGCGCATCAACCCGCGCTTCGCCGAGGCTCGTTCCAATCTGGGCAACGTGCTGGCCGATCTGGGCCGCTTCGACGAGGCGCTCGTTGCTCATCGTCAGGCGATTGCGCTCAAGCCGGACTCGGCCGACGTCTTCTATAATCTTGGCAATGCGCTGAAGGCCAGCGGCCGGCTCGATGACGCCGCGGATGCGTACAGCGAAGCGCTTCGCCGCGATGCCGGCCACGCCGCCGCGCACGGCAATCTCGGCATCGTGCGGATGGGCCAAGGCCGGCTTGACGACGCCGCCGCCGCTTACGCGCGGGCGATTGCGCTGCGGCCCGGCGATTCAGACACATGTTCGAATCTCCTGTTCTGTCTCAATTACGATGATCGCCAGACACCCGAACAGGTGTTCTCAGCGCACTGCGATTGGGATCGGCGCTTTGGCCGCCCCTCGCCGGCCGCGAACGCTTACGCCAACGATCCAGATCCGGCGCGGCGGCTGAAGATCGGCTACGTGTCGCCGGATTTCCGCGCCCATTCGGTGGCCTATTTCGTCACGCCGCTGTTCGAAGCCCATGACCGGCAGGCGGTCGAGTTGTTCTGTTATGCCGACGTGGCCCGGCCCGATGCGGTCACCGCGCGCCTGCAGGGGCTGAGCGATCACTGGCTGTCGACGGTGGGCATGACGGATGACGCCCTCGCCGCGCGCATCCGCGCCGACGGCATCGACATCCTCGTCGATCTGGCCGGCCACACCGCGCATAATCGGCTGCGCGTCTTTGCGCAAAAGCCGGCGCCGGTGCAGGCGACATGGCTGGGCTATTCGAACACCACCGGGTTGCGCGCGATCGACTACCGCATCGTCGATGCGGTCACCGATCCCGCCGGCGCCGATGCCTTTGCCAGCGAGACACTGCTGCGGCTGCCCGGCGGCTTTCTCTGCTATGGCGGCGCCCAAGACGCGCCGGAGCCCGCGCCGCCGCCGTGCCTGACATCCGGTGCCATCACGTTCGGCTCGTTCAACAACCCGGCCAAGGTGTCGGCGGCGACGTTCGACGTCTGGGCCCAGTTGCTGACCCGGATGCCTTCGGCGCGCCTGCTGCTGAAGGGCAAATCCTTCGCCGATCCCGGCACCCGCGACTCCTTTCTGATGCAGCTGGGCAACCGCGGCATCGCGCCGGACCGTATTGAGCTGATGGCGTGGCTGCCGGGCAGCGCGGCGCATCTGTCGCTCTACGACCGCATCGACATCGCGCTCGATCCGTTTCCGTACAACGGCACCACCACGACCTGCGAGGCGCTGTGGATGGGCGTGCCCGTTGTGACTCTGAAGGGCGACCGCCACGCGGCGCGCGTCGGCGCCAGCCTGCTGACGCAGGCCGGACTTGAGGAATGGATTGCCAGTTCCATCGATGACTATGTCGAGAGCGCGCTGAGGCTCGCCGCCGACCCGCAACGGCTGAATGATCTGCGTCGCGGTTTGCGCGCGCGCCTCGTTGCGTCGTCACTCTGCGACGCGCAGGGGTTTGCGCGTCGCATGGAAGCGGCCTACGCCGGCCAATGGCAGCGCTGGTGTTCCGAACGCACCGGCACAATCTGAACCAGATATTGACGCCGGTTAATGCGCTCGGGAGGTATTTCGGCAGCGTCCATTAATGCTGAATATCTAAGATTGCTGCGACCCCATAGCGCCATGCGCGGCTGATCCCATATGGGAAGGACACGGCCTCCAGCCCCATGGCGTCTGATGCTCAGTCTGAATATTTTGCACGTGCTGCGCGCGCCGGTCGGCGGGCTGTTCCGGCATGTGACCGATCTGGTCGAAGGCCAGATCGCCCGCGGCCATCGTGTCGGCATCATCGCCGACAGCATGACGGGTGACAGCCGGTCGCGCGATACCTTCGCCGCTCTCGCGCCCAAGCTTGCGCTTGGTCTCAGCCGTACGCCGATCCCCCGCTCGCTCGGCCCCCGCGACCTGACCGCCGCGCTGCATGTCGTCAACCGTGTGCGCAAGACACGGCCCGACGTCATTCACGGCCACGGCGCCAAAGGCGGCGCCTTTGCCCGTCTCGCCTTTGCGCGGAAGCCGGCGATCCGTGCCTACACACCGCACGGCGGCAGTCTTCTCCTCGATCCGGCGTCGACGACCGGCAAGGCCTATCTCGGCGCCGAGCGGCTGCTGATGGCACGCGGCGATCTTTATCTGTTCGAGAGCGCCTACAGCGCCCGGATCTTCAGTGAACGCATCGGCGCGCCCGACGGCGAGGTGCGGGTGGTTCACAACGGCGTGGCCGCCAACGAATTCGAACCGGTACCGCCGGCGGCCGACGCCACCGATCTCGTCTTCCTCGGCGAACTCCGGCGCGTCAAAGGCATCGACGTCCTGATCGATGCCATCGCCAGCCTGCGCCAGAACGACAGCGCGGTCACCGCAACACTGGTCGGCTCCGGTCCGGAAGAAGCCGCCCTGCGCGCCCAGGTTTCCCGCCTGAACCTTGAACACGCCATTCGCTTCCTGCCGCCGATGGCGGCCCGCGACGCCATGGCGCATGGCCGCGTGATGGTAATTCCATCGCGCGCCGAGTCGCTGCCCTATGTCGTCCTGGAAGCCGCTGCCGCCGGCAAACCGTTGATCACGACGGGCGTAGGCGGCATTCCCGAAATCTACGGACCGCAATCGGACGCGTTGATGACGCCGGGAGATCCGACGGTCTTGGCCGAGACCATCCGGCGCGCGCTCCGCGCACCCGCCGCATTGACTGAGCCGGCACAAACGCTGCGCGCCCGCGTCGCGGCGGCGTTTTCGCTCAACGCCATGGTGGACGGAGTCCTGGCCGGTTACGTCGCCTCCATCGAGCGCGTGCCGGCACTCAGCCAGGCCCTGCTGTCGGTCGCTTGAAAGCCTAGCGCCAGCCGGGGCTCTGCCAGCGGCGGCTGTACGACTCTGGCGTCACATATTCCTCGCCATACGGCGTCTCGACGACGATGACCCGACGGCTCGGCCGCGCATACACCGGCGCGTCAAACTCGTCGTCGGTCAGTTCGCGCACCCGGCGCTCGACCGCGCGCAGTTCGGCATCGCGCCGGCCGTTGCTGCGCGCCGTCCATTCATTGCGCAGTTCGGCCGGCCGCGCCATCTCGGGCGGGCGCGATACGGCGATCGTGTCCTGCGCAGTGCGCTCGCATATCCGGCGCTCACCCTCGAACGGCTGATAAGTGCAGTCCGACTCACGGAACGAACGGTAGGCAGCGGCGCAGGCCTGCACATTGCAGCTGTTGGCCGTAGCTGCGGCGGTGGAAGTGAGCTGTGCCGAAGCGACGGCAGCGGCCGGCGTCTCGACGGTGGCGACGGGTTCGGGCGCCGGCGCGGCCGGAACCGGCTGCACGGTGGCCACCGGAACCGGCGCTCCAGAAGCTTCCGCCGGTGCCGCAGGAGCCGCAACGACGGCTGGCGCCGGGGCAACCGGGACCGCCGTTGTCACAGTTTCATCGACGGGGGCGACTGTGGCGGGCGGGGACGCGCGCTCAATCGGAATCTGCCGCGGTTTTGGCGCCGACGCGTTTGCGGCAATCTTTTGCTTCAGTTCTGGCGGCGGCGCTGTTAGCGCGTCGAGGCCGAGGGCCGCTCCGGCGATGGTGACCGCCAATACGGCGAAATAGACCAGAAACTGCATCGCCCCATCCTGTCGGCTGATGATTGTCGGGCGTTAACGCGGCATCGTTAGCGCGGTTCCTGCCGGGCGTGAAACTCGGCGGTCACGTTTGGTTAGCGTTTTCCTATCGGGTGCAAACCCGGCGCGGCCCGCCGAAAGGCTGGTAGGTGCAGTCCGACGCGTCGAACGAACCGTAGGCGGCGGCGCAGGCGTTGACGTTGCAGGACTGGGCGCGCGCGGTCGCCGCGACAGACGAATCCACCGCCAGCCGTGGCGGATTGCCCCGTGTGCAGAGGCGGCGCGGACCGTTCGACGGCTGGTAGGTGCAGTCCGACGCGGTGAAAGAACGGTAGGCCGCCTCACACGCATTCACGTCGCATCGCGGCGGCGGTGCGGCGGGTGGCTCAGCCACGATCGGCTGAATTTCGGCGGGCTGTGTCGTAGCCGCAACCGGCGGCGCAACGGGCCCGGGTTCCGCGACCACAGCCGGTGTCATAGGGGCGGGCGACGCGGCGACCGCAGCAGGCGGCGCGACCGACACCGGCGGCGGGGCCGCGACAGGAGCCACCGCCTGCGCGACAACGGGCGCCGGTTTGGCCGCGGCCTTGACCGGCACCGGTAGGTTGGCAGTCTGAATTGCCGGTTTGCCTTGCGGCATCGGCGACATCGGCGCCGACAGCCAATCCATCCCGAACAGCACGCTGCTGGCGGTGATCGCGAGGACAAAAAAATACACAATAAACGACATTGGAAACTCGATTATGCCAAGCGCGCGGCGACGAGCCAACCCGTGCAGCCGGCCGAGTCATTCAGCCGCCATACTTGAATACCGCCAGATGCAATTATTTCGTCTCGTTATGGGATTATCGCAGCAGGGTGATATTATGACGCGCCCTGCTGATCGACCGGCAGCACGATTGTCGCCCTCAGTCCGCCCGGGGCGAAGTCCATCGTCACCTTCGCCTGCGCCTGCGCGGTCAGAACCTTGCTCAACAGGCGGGAGCCGAAGCCTTCGCGCGTCGGCGGCTCGACAGGCGGACCGCCCTGCTCCGTCCACGCAATATGAAGGATCGGACCATCCTCAGTGCCATCGACGCTCCAGTCCACGCTGAGCGTACCGCCCTGTTCTGACAGCGCGCCGTATTTGGCGGCGTTGGTGGTGAGTTCGTGAAAGCCCATGCCAACCGGCACCGCCAGATGAACCGGCAATTTCACGTCTGGGCCATGAAGCTGGATTCGCTGGCCATCATCGTAGGGCTGCAACTCGAGCCGCAACAGTTCGGCCACCGAGACGAGCTGGTGCTCGTTGTCGGTCAACATCGAGTGCGTCTTGCCGAGCGCGACAATGCGCCCGGCAAAGGCCTCGTGAAAATCTTCAATGCTGAGCGACGAACGCGCGGTCGATCCGAGAATGGCCTGCACGGTCGCCAGCGTGTTCTTGACGCGATGATGCAGTTCGCGGATCAGCAACTGCTGCTGCTCCTTCGGCCCGCACATGATCGGTGACATCGCTGCCTTCAACAAAAATGCCGGTGACCGCGCCGCTTCCATCGGTGATCGGCTGATAGACGAAGTCGACATAGCGCCGATCAAGCGAGCCCTCAGGCCCGGTCATAAAGCCGATGGGCACCCGCCGGCCGACGTAGGGTTCGCCGGACCTGTAAACATTATCGAGCAGGTCGAAAAACTGTTGCCCTTCCAGCTCCGGAAACACCTCGCGCGCCTTTTTGCCGACGAGATCGCGTTGACCGACCAATTGAAGGTAGGACGCGTTCGCCAGTTCGAATACGTGATCCGGTCCGTTCAAAAGGCACATGAACCCGGGCGCCTGATTGAAAAGCGACCGCAGGCTGTTGCCTTCATCGGCCAGCCGCAGATTGGCCCGGCGCAGTTCATCGGTCAGGTTGTGCTGCGCCGTAACGTCGGTGCAGACCACGAGGACGCCGCCGACCGTGTTGGCGTCGTCGATCGGGCTGTAGCCGTAGGTCCACCACACATCCTCGCGCCGCCCGTAACGCGTGACCGGCACCAGCTCATCGACATGCCAGGTGGCGCCCTTGCCAGCCATGACGTAGTCGATCTGCGGTCCGATGATATGCCAGATTTCCTGCCAGCAATCGCGGCCACGCTGGCCGAGCGCGCCCGGATGCCGCTCGGGGCCGAGCGTCTGCCGGTAGGCGTCGTTATAGAACTGAATCAGTTCCGGTCCCCACCAGAGGAACATCGGGTGCTGGCTGCTGAGCAAGATGCGGATGGCCGTCTTCAGACTTTGTGGCCATCCGGCGGGCGGACCGAGCGGCGTACCGGCCCAGTCGAATGCGCGCGTCAGCGCGCCAAGTTCGCCGCCGCCGGATAAGAACTCCTGGCCGGCGAGTTCGCGGTCGCTGTTGTGCGCCACCATCTCGGAACTTTCATTCACGGCCGCTAGGGCCTTTATCTTTATCGAGATCGCGATGCGCGCGCACCGGGATCGGCGCAACTACCGGAACTGCGGCGACGATAGGGCAAATTCGCTTCAATATCTCGGTGTGGCCTCAAGCTGTCCTAAAATCAGTCGTGTTTTCATTGGAAGTTTCAGGGTAGGGGGATGCCTCCCATCATCATCTTGCGGCCGCGGACCTCCTGAGGCTGACGGAGAATTAGAAGAATGCGGCAGCTGTTCCTTCCCGCTTGCGTGTGTCTGATGGCGTGGTCGGGACCTGCCGGCTCGAATTCGAAACATTTCATCGACCCATTCACGGGCGCGCCGGACACCAAGGTCGCCGCCGCACCGATCAGGATCGCGCTCGCGCCCTCGGATGATATGCCGGCGCATTCCGTCATCGAGAAGATACCGGCTGCCGCCGTGCCGCCGCCGGTATCGACAACGCTCACCAATACCACGGCATTGACCGCGCCGGTCGGGATTCCGCAGCACGACATCACCGAAAGTTTGCAGGTCGAGGTCGTCACCGCGGTGCCGCTGCCGCCGATCAAGCGGCCGGTCGTCGAACGCTCCCATGACGAGATCTGCGACACGCTCGCCTACGCCGCGCAGACCAACGATCTGCCGGTGCCGTTCTTCATCAGGCTGCTGTTTCAGGAAAGCGGATTTCAGGCGCATGTCGTGAGCCATGCAGGCGCCGAGGGTATTGCCCAGTTCATGCCCGCCACCGCCGCCGGCATGGGTCTCGACAACCCGTTCGATCCGCTACAGGCGATTCCGGCCTCGGCGCGGCTGCTGCGCGAACTGATTGGGCAGTTCGGCAATCTGGGCCTTGCCGCCGCCGCCTACAATGCCGGCCCCAAGCGTATCCAGGACTGGCTCGCCAAGAAGGGCAAGCTGCCGGAGGAGACGCAGGGCTACGTCAAGATCGTGACCGGCAAGCCGGCCGAAACGTGGACCGTCGCCAGCGCCAGCGGCGCCGAGATGAGTGTGCCGCGCCGCGCGCCGTGCCAGCAGACCGCGGCCTTGTATGCCTGGGACGGTGCCGCGGAGATTCCGTTGCCGCCGACGCGCACGCCGCCGGCCGATTTGATGATCGCTGCGGCCGCGAAGACCCCGGCAGCATCGGCGGAGAAAGTTAAACCCTCCGCGAGCCGCGTGGCGGAGGCCAAGCCATCCGGCAAGGACAAGCAGGCGGCTGCGCCCCCGGCCCGCGACAAGAAGACCGCGAAGACCGGGACGGCAGCCGCGCCCGCGGTGACCGTCACGCCGGACAAGCGCAAGCAGATGATCATTCGCGTCGCCGATCTGAAGATGGCCGATCTGAAGATCGCCAACCCTGAGCCCGGCCGCGCTGGGGCGAAGGCAGCGGCCAAGGACGCCGGCAAGACCGCGTCGAAGCAGGCAGGCTCCGCCAAGCCGGCCGCCAGCACCAAGCCCGATCCGTCAATGCAACTGGCGGCGCGGCGCAAGGAAGCCAAGGTTGCGATGCCGTTGCCCCTCCGATAGTTCGCGCCAGCGGTCGGGAACCAAGGGCCGCGCCAAGTATTCTTTCCCCGGCGATCATCACGGGGCGCGCATACCAATGGCGGCAAGGCAGAATGTATTGCTCGGTATCCTGTCCGGCGTGGTGCGCCGTAACCCCAAGACCAGCGCCGCGGTGGCCTTCAACATTGGCGTCCTCGTCGCGCGCGCCGCCCTGCGTAACAGGATATTCAGCGGCGGCATGGTCGATATTCCGGCCCGGCTGATCGAACTGGTGCCGTCAGCCAAGGACCTGGGCACCTATGTCCCGCAGGGCAGCACCGCTGCCAAGCCAAAGCGCCGCCGCGCTCCCCGGACCAGCCCCGCCGGACGGACGCGGCCGAAGCCGGCAGCGTAACGCCGCGTCCGCATTGACCGGACGTTCCCTTTGTGTTCTCATGGGTCCGCAGTCCTGAGTACCGGGTCCTGGCCGTGAGTCTGATCCATAACGAGCGGACAAAGCTAACCGCGACCTTGTTCAATTCGCTGGCGACCGCACTGGTCGCAGCCGGTGGCTTCGCGCCACTCGCAGCTTTGGCATGGGGAATCTCGCCGCTGCCGGTGCAGGGCCCTTACGTGGCGGTTCTTGTGGTGGTTTGCGTCGTGATCGGCGTCTTATTACATTGGATAGGACGAGGCATTCTTGGGAGGCTTCAGGAATGACGACTCTTCAGGTCATGGCGCTGCTCGGCCCGGTTTTCATCCTTTTTGTTGCGATGGTGATCGTGGTCCTCACCCGCTGGCAGGACCAGCATGAAGCGCGCCGTCGCGCCGCCAAGGCGGCTGCGCCGCATCGGCCCTGATTTTCCGCGACCCGGCGTTTGGTTGCGCCCCTGACGCCCCGCCAAAACCCGTGCTACACCCCGGCGCTTCAACACGTCCGCTGACCGGGGTCATGTCCAAAACGCCGTCCCTCAAAGATTTCCGCCGCATCGTCATCAAGGTCGGCTCCTCGCTTCTGGTGGATTCTGCCGCCGGCGGGCTGAAACGTGACTGGCTGGTGTCTCTGGTGTCCGACATCGCCGCCTTGCATGCCGACAAGCGCGACGTGCTGGTGGTCTCGTCCGGCGCCATTGCCCTCGGCCGCGCTGTGCTCAAGCTGCCGCGCGGCGCGCTGCGGCTGGAGGAAGCGCAGGCCGCCGCCGCGGTCGGCCAGATCGCGCTGGCGCGCTGCTGGGCCGAGGTGCTCGGCGCGCACAATATCGCCGCCGGCCAGGTGCTGCTGACGCTCGGCGACACCGAGGAGCGGCGCCGCTATCTCAACGCCCGCGAAACCATCGACAAGCTGCTGGAATGGCGCGCGGTGCCGGTGATCAACGAGAACGACACCGTCGCCACCACCGAGATCCGGTATGGCGACAATGACCGCCTCGCGGCACGCGTGGCCACCATGACCAGCGCCGATCTGCTGGTGCTGCTGTCCGACATCGACGGGCTGTACGACAAGCCGCCGACCGCCGGGAGCAATGCCAGCCTGGTGCCGGTGGTGCCGCGCATCACGGCTGCCATCGAGGCGATGGCCGGCGCCAGCGGCTCCGAGTTGTCGCGCGGCGGCATGGTGACCAAGATCGAGGCCGGCAAAATCGCCACCACCGCCGGCACGCACATGGTGATCGCGTCGGGCCGCGTGCCGAATCCGTTGCAGGCGATCATGCAGGGTGGGCCCTGCACGTGGTTCTTGACGCCGGCCAATCCGGTTACCGCGCGCAAGAAATGGATCGCCGGTTCGCTGGAGCCGCGCGGTGCGCTGACCATCGATGCCGGAGCGGTCAAGGCATTGCGGCTGGGCAAGAGCCTGCTGCCGGCCGGCGTCGTCAAGGTTGAGGGCACGTTCGGGCGCGGCGACGCCGTGATCGTGCGCGGGCCTGACGGTCACGAAGCCGGCCGCGGCCTGATCGCCTATGACGCCGACGACGCCGACAAGATCAAGGGACGCTCATCGGCCGATGTGATGACCATCCTCGGTTACGCCGGCCGCACTGAAATGATTCACCGCGACGATCTGGTGCTCGGCGGCGAATGACGGCGGAACCGCCGCGCGCATTGTGCGTTATCATGCCAGCGACGAGACACACGGCTCAGGCGAGCTTGCGTACCAGAGGCGATTGACCGATCGCCCGTTAACCCCGGCCCCCGGAGGCCGGGGTTTCCGTGTGCGGCGCCATCCAATGATTGAATCACACTTGCGTACCCACCACCGGCAGCGATGAGCGCGCGTTGCGTCTCGATAGCCTGCTTAGCGTGCTGCGGCGACGCGGCGCTTGCGGGTCACCGGCGCTGATTTCGGCACCAATGCCTTGCGCGGCGCCGAACGCTTCGGCAACGCAATGTGCGTGCCGTCGGGAAATTCGAGATAGCGGGTGAAGACCTGCGCCTGGCCTTCACGGCGCGGGCCTTCGATCACGAATTTGGTCCCAACCGGAAACCGGCTGGGAAGCCGGCTCATCGAATATGCCATGGACCACCTCCTGCTGCCGCTACCCTGAATTGACAATGTGAAGCTACTGCTATGGGTTGCGCGCAGGCCCTACTTATCCACGCTATCCCCAGAGGGCCGGGCAGGCATGTCGCACCCCGGTGCACCTCGCGGCTGGAACCCAGCCGTGGTAGGAAAACCAGCACTGCTCGGGGGTTAGGCATCATCCGGGCGGCAAGAGGCAGTTTGCGACCATGACCGCGCCGTTGAAAAGTATCGAAGGGACCGGCGATATTGCCGCCGCCATGGCTGACATCGGCCGGCAGGCGCGCGCTGCCGCCCGTGCGCTGGCGCTGAGCCCGGCCGCGCAGAAGGACCGCGCTCTCGACCTGATGGCGGCAGCCGTCCGGGCGCAGAAATCCGCGATTCTGGCCGCCAATGCCGAGGACCTGGCCGAGACCCGCGCCGCCGGCGCGTCCAGCGCGCTGATCGACCGGCTGGCGCTGAACGAAGACCGGGTCGAGGCCATCGCCGCCGGCATCGAGACCGTGCGTGGCCTGCCCGATCCGGTCGGGAAGATCACGGAATCCTGGACACGCCCGAACGGCATGACCATCGAGCGCGTGCGCGTGCCGCTCGGCGTCATCGGCATCATCTACGAGAGCCGCCCCAACGTCACCGCCGACGCCGGCGCGCTGTGCCTCAAGTCCGGCAATGCCGCGATCCTGCGCGGCGGCTCCGACTCGACCCGCTCCAGCCGCGCGATTCACGCCGCGCTGACCGAAGGCCTGCGCGAGGCCGGCCTGCCCGAAGCCACGATCCAGCTGGTGCCGACCCGCGACCGTGCCGCGGTCGGCCAGATGCTGGGCGGCCTCGATGGCAACATCGATGTCATCGTGCCGCGCGGCGGCAAGAGCCTGGTGGCCCGCGTACAGGCCGAAGCCCGGGTGCCGGTGTTCGCCCATCTCGAAGGCGTCGTGCATATTTTTATCGACAAGGCGGCCGCGCTCGACATGGCCAAGACCATCGTGCTGAACGCCAAGATGCGGCGCACCGGCGTGTGCGGCGCCGTCGAAACGCTGCTGGTCGATCGCGCGGTAGCGCCGACCCACCTCAAGCCGCTGATCGCGATGCTGCTCGACGCCGGCTGCGAAATCCGCGGCGACAAGACCGCGCAGGCCGTCGATGGCCGCGTCAAACCGGCCGCCGAGTCCGACTGGGGCACCGAGTTTCTCGACGCCATCCTCGCCGTGAAGGTGGTGGACGGGGTTGATGCGGCGATCGCCCATATCGCGCGCTACGGCTCGAACCACACCGACGCGATCATCACAGATGACGCAGCCGCCGCCGAAAAATTCCTCGCTGAGGTCGACTCGGCGATCGTGCTGCACAATGCCTCGACGCAATTCGCCGACGGCGGCGAGTTCGGCTTCGGCGCCGAGATCGGCATCGCCACCGGACGGCTGCACGCGCGCGGCCCGGTCGGCGCCGAGCAACTCACCACGTTCAAATATCGCATCCGCGGAAACGGTCAGATCAGGCCGTGACATTTCAAAGACCCGCCCACCCCGAGCGCGTGCTCCCTCCACACGCGCCCGGCATGAGAATTGGCCTGTTCGGCGGAACGTTCGATCCGCCGCACCAGGCCCATCTCGAAGCCACGCTGCTGGCGATGAAGCGGCTGCGGCTCGACCGTGTCTGGTGGCTGGTGACGCCCGGCAATCCGCTGAAGAACACGCGGGGCCTGGCGCCGCTTGCCGAGCGCATCGCCGCCGCGCGTGCGCTGACCGATCATCCCCGCATCGATGTCACCGGCATCGAGGCGACCATCAACACCCGCTTTACCTACGACACCATCCAGTGGCTGATCACGCGCTGCCCCGGCGTCCATTTCGTCTGGGTCATGGGCGCCGACAACCTGCGCAGCTTTCACCGCTGGCAGCGCTGGCGCGGCATCGCTAAACTGGTGCCGATCGTTGTGGTCGACCGGCTGGGCCCGAGCCTCTACGCCGGCGCCAGCCCGGCCGGCCAGGCGCTCAACCACGCGCGTATTCCGGAACACGCGGCGCCCTCCCTGCCCGGCCGCCGGCCGCCCGCCTGGGCCTTCCTGCACGGGTTGAAGTCGCCTCTATCCTCGACGGCGCTGCGGGCCTTGCGCGACCGGCCCGGAACTCCGGCGCCTGAACCGGAGCCGTCACCCAAGGCCACGCGCAAGGGTGGCAAGAAGACCGGCAAGTAGCTATCTTGCGCATGACCCCGGCACGCGTCCGGGTGGATACGAAAAAGGACAGCACCCCCTGCCAACAACTGCCACCTCTCGGGCGGCGCGCCGCGCGCCCGAAGCCGTCGCCAAGGCCGCGCCTGTGCGCCCAAGTGCCAAGGAGACGATGCGCATCGTCCTCGCGCAACTCGAAGACATGAAGGCCGAGGACAACGTCACCATCGACCTCTCCGGTAAAACCTCGATCGGCGACTACATGGTCGTCACCTCCGGCCGTTCGAACGTCCACGTCGCCGCCATCGCCGACAACGTCGTCAAAAGCCTGAAAGCGGCCGGCGTCACCGGCATCCGCGTCGAAGGCCTGCGCCAGGGTGACTGGGTGCTGATCGATGCGGGCGATGTAATCGTTCATGTGTTCCGGCCGGAAGTGCGCAACTTCTACAGCCTCGAGAAGATGTGGCAGGCCGCCAATACGGACGGCCAGCGTCCAAGCTGATAGACTGGCGGCACGATGCGCATAATCGTCGCCGCCGTTGGACGCCTGAAGCAGGGGCCGGAAACCGATCTTTCCGAGCGCTATCGCAAGCGCGCGGCGCAGACCGGGCGTCAGCTCAACTGGCGCGACGTCGAAGTCATCGAGATCCGCGAAAGCCGCGCCGAGGATCCGGCCAAGCGCAGGCTCGAGGAATCGATCGCGCTGGCCACCATCATTCCGGACAAGGCCGCGGTCGTCCTGCTCGACGTCACCGGCAAGGCGCTCGACAGCGCGGCGTTCGCCACCCAACTCGCGACCTGGCGCGGCAATGACCGGCCCGCAGTGGTGTTCATGATCGGCGGTGCTGACGGTCTGGCGCCGAGCCTGCGCGACAAGGCCGATTTGCGATTGTCTTTTGGCGCCGCGACCTGGCCGCATCAGCTGGTGCGGGTGCTGCTGCTGGAGCAGCTGTACCGCGCCACCACGATCTTGACCGGTCACCCGTACCACCGGGCGTGAGCGCCCGCCGCCCGTGTCCCACATTGGTCTCATTCGCCCGGCATGCTGCGGCAGAATGAACTTGCCGTTGGAACCTCCAGGCGTAACGTGACCGGAATGAATCGCCCACTCAGCGGTCCTCATCCGCACGCCGCGCTGATTGCCGTTCTTGCGCTCGCCGTTCCCGGGCTGCCGGCGGCCGCGCAGCAGGCGCCGGTCCAGTTTGCCCAGGCCGAACGCGCGGACCAGCGTGATGCCCTTACCCAGCACGAACTGGAGTTGAAGGCCGCCGCTGAAGAGCAGCGCAAGTCGGCCGAAACCGCAGCCGCACTCCGTGCCGAAATCGAGAAGATCGGCGCGGACCGCCGCAAGCTCAACCAGGACCTGATCGACACCGCCGCGCGCCTGCGCGGCGTCGAAGACAAGATCGAAGCCACGCAAACGCGTCTGCAACCGCTCGACGCCACCGAAGCCGGCATCCGCAAATCGCTCGAGGGCCGCCGTGCCGTGATCGGCGAAGTGCTGGCGGCGCTGCAGCGCATCGGCCGCAGGCCCCCGCCGGCGCTGATCGCCAGTCCCGAAGATGCGCTGCAGTCCGTGCGCACGGCGATGGTGCTGGGCGCCGTGCTGCCGGAGATGCGGCAGGAGGTCGAGGCGCTGGCGAGCGATCTCGCCGGGCTGCTCGACGTGCGCAAGAAGATCGCCGCCGAGCGTGAGCGGCTGAGCGCCGAGATGGCCTCGCTCGGCACCGAGCGCAACCGCATGGCCGCTTTGGTCGATGAACGGCAAAAGTTGCAGGCCGAGCGCGAGCAGGCGCTCGAAGCCGAGCGCAGCCGGGCCGCCGATCTGGGCCGTCAGGTCGATACTCTCAAAGAATTGATCGCCCGCCTCGAACTGGGCCTCGACCCCGCCACCCGCGCAGCGCGCGAGGCGGCCCGCAGCGATTCCCGGCCCGCTTTGTCGGCATTCCGCGATCCCGGCCGGCTGGCCCCCGCGGTGGCCTTCGCATCCTTGCGCGGACGGGTTCCGGTACCGGTTAACGGCGTCAAACTAAGGACTTTCGGTGCTGCCGATCGCAACGGCGGGGTTGAACGGGGCATTTCCATTGCCACCCGATCCGGAGCGCAGGTAACCGCGCCCGCCGATGGCTGGGTCGTGTATGCCGGACCGTTCCGCTCCTACGGACAACTCTTGATCCTTAACGCCGGCGGCGGCTATCATATCTTGCTCGCTGGGATGGATCGGATATCAGTTGATCTCGGGCAGTTCGTGCTGACCGGAGAACCTGTTGCGGTGATGGGGAACAGTTCCCATATCGCTGCTGTCCTCGCGACGGGTTCAAGCCAACCGGTGCTGTATATTGAGTTTCGTAAGGACGGGACTCCCGTCGATCCAGGCCCATGGTGGGCGGCTGGCGAAGGTGAAAAGGTTCGCGGATGATGCGCAAGACCTCACTCATTCTGCTCGGAGCGGCAGCAGGTGTAGCGGCGACGCTGCTCGTGGTGCAGCCCCGGACGATTTATATCACCACCGCCAAGGCCGCCGTGGCCGATACCTACCGGCAGCTCAATCTGTTCGGCGACGTGTTTGAGCGCGTGCGCGCCGACTACGTCGAGAAGCCGGACGACAGCAAACTGGTGGAAACCGCGATCAACGGCATGCTGGCCGGTCTCGATCCGCATTCCAGCTACATGGACCCCAAGAGCTTCCGCGACATGCAGGTGCAGACCCGCGGCGAGTTCGGCGGTCTTGGCATCGAAGTCACCATGGAAGACGGCCTGATCAAGGTGGTGGCGCCGATCGACGATACGCCCGCCGCCAAGGCCGGCGTCATGGCCAACGACATCATCACGCAGCTCGACGGCGAGCAGGTGCAGGGTCTGACCCTGAACCAGGCCGTCGAAAAAATGCGCGGCCTGGTCAACACCAAGATCAAGCTCACCATCACCCGCAAGGGCGCCGAGAAGCCGATCGAGCTATCGATCACCCGCGACGTCATCCGCGTTCGTGCGGTGCGCTCGCGGATCGAAGGCGAGGACATCGGCTACATCCGCTTGAGCCAATTCAACGAGCAGACCACCGACGGTCTGAAGAAGGCCATTTCCGACATCACCGCCAAGATCAGCGATGACAAGCTCAAGGGCTACATCCTCGACATGCGCAACAATCCGGGCGGCCTGCTCGACCAGGCGATCTCGGTGTCGGATGCGTTCCTGCAGAAAGGCGAGATCGTTTCCACCCGCGGCCGCAATGCCGAGGAGACGCAGCGCTTCAACGCGCGGCCGGGCGACCTCACCAAGAACAAGCCGATCATCGTGCTGATCAATGGCGGTTCGGCCTCAGCCTCGGAAATCGTCGCCGGCGCATTGCAGGACCACAAGCGGACCACCGTCATCGGCACCCGTTCGTTCGGCAAGGGTTCGGTGCAGACCATCATCCCGCTCGGCTCCGGCAGCGGCGCGCTGCGGCTGACCACGGCGCGGTATTACACGCCGTCCGGCCGCTCGATCCAGGCCAAGGGCATCACCCCCGACATCGAGGTGCTGCAGGATGTCCCCGATGAGCTGAAGAGCAAGACCGACACCAAAGGTGAGGCCTCGCTGCGCGGCCACCTCAAGGGCGATACCGGCAAGGAAGAGACCGGCTCGCAGTCCTACATTCCGCCGGAGCAGAAGGACGACAAGGCGCTCAACCTGGCGATGGACCTGCTGCGGGGCACCCAGCAGAACGCGGCCTTCCCGCCGAGCGCCAAGGTTGCGGTCCCGAACTAGACGCCGGCATACGCGGCGTATCGAACGGGGCGGCCGAAGGGCCGCCCCGTTTTTCGTTGGCGGTGAGCCGCAGCGGGGAACGCAGTTGCCGCGTGCTAGACTTCGGGCGATGATTCGCAAGGGATAGACGCCGTGCCGCCGGATGACCTGAACGCCCCGCTCGGCCAGGACCGACCCGCCAGGCCGCCGAAGCGACGGCTGGCACTGCCGCAAGTTTTGGCCGGCATCTTGGGCCTGTTCGGGTTGCTGGTGGTGTCGTGGGCCGCCTTGGTCAACGACCCGCTGGGCGGCGAGCCGGTCGCACTGGTGCCCACCAAAACGCCCACAGAGACTGCGTCGAAAACCGCCGGCGACGGCAAGGAACACTCGCGCTACGACGGCCCGGCCCAGGTCACGCCTGAGGCCAAGGCGGAAGCAACCAAGGCGACGCCGCCGCCCGGCAGTAAAACCATCACCATCATCGACGGCTCCAGCGGCAAGAGCCAGGAGGTGGTGATCCCCGGCAATTCGAGCAGCCTCGCGCCGAAGCCGCCAGCCGACACGAAAATGCTGGAGACAACGCGGCACGGCGCGATCCCGAAGATCGCGGCCGATGGGGCACATCCGTCGGCGGTCTACGCGCAGCCGCGCGAACTTCCCGCCGACCGCAAGGGCGCGCCGCGCATTGCCATCGTCATCGCCGGGGTCGGCATCAGCGCCTCGGGGACCGCCGAAGCCTTCACGAAGCTGCCAGCGCCGGTGACGTTCGCGGTCGCGCCCTACGGCGCCGATCTGCAAAAGCTGGCCGAACGCGCGCGCGCCGAGAAGCACGAAGTCCTGTTGCAGGTTCCGATGGAGCCTTTCGATTTTCCCGACAACGATCCCGGCCCGCAGACGCTCTTGACCTCGCTGACGGCCGACCAGAACCTCGACCGGCTGCATTGGCTGATGAGCCGGTTCGAAGGCTATGTCGGCATCGCCGGCACCATGGGCGCGCGCTTCACATCATCGGAGGCGGCGCTGGGGCCGGTGCTGCGCGACGCCGCCCGGCGCGGCCTGATCTACGTCGACGACGGCGCCTCGCCGCGCAGCGTTGCCGGTCAAATCGCCCGCAGCAGCAACCTTCCCTTCGCCAAGACCGATATCGTACTCGACGCGACGCCGACCCCCGTCGAGATCGATCGCGCGCTGACGCGCCTTGAGATGGCGGCGCGCGAGAACGGCTCTGCCGTCGGGCTGGCCACCGCGCAACCGTCCACCATTTCGCGCATTGCCGAGTGGGCGAGGAAGGTGGAGAGCCGCGGCTTCGTGCTGGTGCCGATCAGCATGGTGGCGGTGAAGGCGAAGTCGAGTTGAGAGAGAACAGCGGACCGGGTGTAGAAACCCGGTTGACTCCTCTTCGCTACTCCCTACTCCCTGTTCGCCATTCGCCTCGTCTCACCGGTTCCCAACCATGCCCGACTACGACTCCCTGCCCTACCGTCCCTGCGTCGGCGTCACCGTTTTCAATCGCGCGGGCCTGGTGTTCGTCGGCCGCCGCGCCAGCGGGCCCGAGCACATCGATGCCACGCATGTCTGGCAGATGCCGCAAGGCGGCATCGACGAGAATGAAGAGCCTTATCAGGCGGCCTTGCGTGAACTGTTTGAGGAAACCAGCATTCGTTCGGTCGAGAAGCTCGGCGCGGTACCGGACTGGCTGAGTTACGACATACCGCGCGATATCCTGGGCGACGCCTGGCAGGGGAAGTATCGCGGCCAGAAGCAGCGCTGGTACGCGCTGCGCTTCACCGGCGCCGATGCCGAAATCGACATCGCTCATCCCGGTGGCGGTCACGATCCGGAATTCATCGACTGGCGCTGGGTGGCTCTCAGCGAACTCCCCGAACTGGTGGTGCCCTTCAAGCGGCCTGTCTACGAACGGGTCGTGCGCGAGTTCCAGCCGTTCGCCACCGCCAATATTTAGCGACATTGCGCCGCAGCGTGCGGCCTTGGAACGCCCCGGTCCGAAACCCAATTGACCGGCGGGGCATGACACAGGGACTCACAATGTTTGACGCAAAGCGGTTGCTTGATCAGTTCATGGGCGCACAGGGTCCGCAGGGCCAAGGTGGCGGATTTGGTGGTGGGGCTTTCGGCGGCGGCGCTGGCGGTTCAGGAGACCTGTTGCAGCGCGCCACCGGGATGCTCGGCGGCTTCGGCGGCGGTGCCGTCACCGGCGGCCTCGCCGGCCTGCTGCTCGGGTCCAAGAGTGGCCGCAAGCTCGCCGGCAACGCGTTGACCTATGGCGGCATGGCGGTCGCCGGTGCGCTGGCGTACCGCGCCTACCAGAACTATCAGGCCGGCAAGGCTGCCACGCCGGCCACGGCGGCCAGTGTGCCGTTGCTGCCGCCCCCGGCCGATACGCCATTCAATCCCAGCTCTGAGGCCGACCAGCAGTCACTCGGGCGCCACCTGCTCCGCGCCATGATCGCCGCCGCCAAGGCCGACGGCCACATCGACGCCGCCGAGCAGGCCAGCATCTTCGCCCAGATGGACCGCATGAACGTCGATGCCGACGACAAGGTTTTCGTCATGGACGAGTTGCGCAAGCCGCTCGATGTCGATGCCGTCGCCAAGGCGGCGCGATCGCCGGAGGAAGCCGCCGAGATCTACACGGTGTCGCTGCTGGCGATCGATGTCGATAACCCGTCCGAACGGGCCTACCTGGCGCTGCTGGCGGCACGCCTGAACCTTGACGAAAAACTGGTGGCGCACCTGCACGCCAGCGTCGACGGCGCGACCGAGACGTCGCCGCAGAAGGTGCCGGTGGCCGGCTGAGGCGCAACGTCAGCCGCAAGCGCCGTTCATTCCCGCGCAAGCGGGAATCCAGAGACGAGAATAGCGAAAAATTTTGTGGCTCTGGGTCCCCGCTTTCGCGGGGACGAGCGGGGAGCGGGACGCGCCCCCGCAATAACTAGTGCATCGCCGTGCCGGTGATGTGGCGATCGACTTCCTTGAAGTGATCGAGCCGCGTGATCAGCCGGTCGAGCGCGGCGCCCGGATCGGACTTCTGGATGCGCTGCTCGAGCTCGCCGATCCGCTCCGTGATCATGGCGCGGTCGATGTCGGCCACGGTGTCGGCGAGGTCCGCCAGCACCGTCAGGCCGGTGACCGAGACTTCGGCAAAGCCGCCGAGCACCACGATCTTCTGTTCGCCCTGGGGGCCGCGCACGGTCATGATGCCGGGCGCAGCGTCGTGACGAACGGCGCATGACCGGCCAGCACGCCGAAATCGCCTTCGACGCCGGGCAGATCCACCTGCTCGACCTCGCCGGAGAACAGCAGCTTTTCCGGCGAAACCAGATCGAATTGGAATGTGGCCATGATGACTTGCTCCGAACTCTCTGCTCCCTCCCCCCTTGTGGGGGAGGGTTGGGGAGGGGGTACGGCGAAAAGCCCCCCACCCCCCCAGCCCACCCGT
>JALHNV010000010.1 GCA_022843325.1 Pseudolabrys sp.
GCTCGTGCAGGAGGGGAAAACGGGCCTTGCCGCGATCGGCGTTGTGGCCTCCGTTGTGCTCTGGCTGCTCGCGGTATGGATCGGCTACCGTGCCGGCAGCTACCTGAACCGCGCCAACGAGGAGGTGTAGGTCACGGCCGCACCGCCGGTGTTTCCATCGGCATGCCGCGCGCGCGCCACATCAGATAGGTTTCCAGTTCGACGTATTCCGGGGCGCCGTAGGCATAGTGCTCGGCGCGCATGCCGATCAGGCAGTTGCGCAGCCGCCGCTGCAACGAGCCGACGCTCTGCCACTCCAGACGGTAGAGCGGGTAACCGGTCGGATGGGCCTGCGGAATGACGATGCCGGCCAGCCGCTGACCGCGGTTGTCGTCGTGGCAATGGCCGCAGGCAAGATTAAGCTGACCCTGGCGGCGGTTGTAGGTCTCGCGCCCGGCGTCGCGGAACGGCTCAAGCCGCGCGTCGTCCGGTGGCGCGATGGGCTGGCCGCGCGACTGCAGGCCGACAAAGGCGGACAGCGCCAGCATGTCGCGGCTTTCGTAAGCCAATGGCTTGGCCTGCTGGCGCTCCTCCCGGCACAGATTGATGCGCTGCTCGATGTTGACCGGACGCCCTGAGGCCGCGTCGAAGGCCGGATACCGCGCCGAGACGCCCTTCATGCTGGCGCGCGCATCGCCGTGGCAGTCGGCGCAGGAACGTCCGGCACTGCCGGCCTTCGCGCTCCACAACGTTTCGCCATCGAGCACCGCCAGCATGCCGGGATTGGCGGTGTCGTCGTCCTGCATCGCCTTGGTCTCGCGGCCGAGGTCGGCATAGCCGGACCGCCGTTCGTTCAGGGGAATTTCCGCGGAGGCGGTGACGATGGCCATGGCGGCCAGCACGGCGGCGGCCGGCGCCAGCCGCCGCAGGCGGGCCCAGCCGGAGGTCATTCGACGACAATCTTCGCGGTCTCAGTCGCCGCGAAGCCGTTGTCGCCAGTCCATTTGAATTCGAATGTGCCGCTCTCGGTCGCTACCGTGTGGAAGGTGACGAAGGGGTTGGCGGAGATGGCGGGGTAAAGCTGGGCGGCGAAGATTTCCTCGCCGTTATAGCTGCACGTGAACAACGTCACGATGTCGCGCGGGATCGCCTCGCCGGTCTGGGTCCGGCGGAAGCCGGATTCCATGACATGCGAGATCAGCGTCTTGATCTCGATCACATCGCCTTTGCGGGCCTTGGCCGGAACGTTGATGAGGGCGCGCGCCATCAGATCACATCCTCCAGACAGGCGCCGAGCGTGATGATGACGTGGCCGGTCTCGGTCCAGAACGATCCGTCGCTCAGTTCGGCCACCGCGGTAATGGTCTGGGTGTCGGCCAGCCGCATACGGGTCGTGATGCCCGCCTTGCCGGCGCGCGGCCCGAGACGGACGCTGACGATGTTCGGCTGCGGGTTCTTCTCGCTGAAGACGTGGATCGCCTTGACGTAATCGGTGGCGGTCATCGGGCTGTCGACCGAGACGCCCAGCGCCACCGTGTTGCCGTTCTCGCTCAGCGGCGGCACGTCGAGATGCACCCGGCCCTTGTTCAGCTTGGCGCCGCCCGTGACCTTGCGGATCGCCGCATTCAGCGCCACCGGATTGGCCTGCAATTGCGCCTGCGCCGGCCGCACGATCAAGGCGAGCCCGAGGCCGCCGGCGGCGGCGAGCATCTGGCGGCGGGTTGCTGAAGGCGTCTCGTTCATGCGGACCTCTGTCTACTGCCGAAGCGTCGTCAGATAAGCCACGGCATCCTCGATCTGCTCCGCCGTCAGGATCGGCTTGCCGCGCCAGGTGGCCCCCACCCGGGTCAGGCCGTCGACGCGATAATAGGACGGCATAATCGTTGCCGGATTGAGGCGGGAGGCATCGACCAGCCGCAGCCGGAGCTGGCCTTCGCTCCAGCGTGCGCCGGCGCCCGCGAGGTTGGGCGACAGGTCGCCCTGAAACCGTTCGTCCGGAAACGGACCTGAGTGGCACAAGAGGCAGGTGTTCTCGCGCTTCAGCACGATGGCGCGCCCGCGCTCTGCGTCGCCCGGCACCCCCGTCAGCGACGACGGAATGGCGTCGCCGACGACCTCATACCGCTGCAGCGCCTCCTGCGCGGGCGCCGCCGTCATGACCAACACGTTCGCCAGCAAGGCCGTCAGCATGAATTTCAACCGAACACCTCGGTGGTGATGGTCCTGTACCAGGCCTCGGCATAAACTGCCTCGGCGGCCCTGACATCGGCGGTCGCGTCCAGCGGGCTGACGCCCCCCGAGCCCTTCACCTCCGCCAGCATGTCCTTCGCCGGCGCATAGACCCCGGCGACGCTGATGCCATAATCGGGCGCCACCAAACTATAACAGGTGTTGATCAGCCGCGGTTCCTGCGGTTTGGCGCCGGTCAGCAGCTTGGCCACCGCGGCGGCGCAGACCTTGGCCTGCGCATTGGCGGAAAAGGCGGATTTCGGCATGGCGCCGGCGATGGTGGCGTCGCCGACGACATGGATGCCGGGCACCAGCACCGACTCGAAGGTCACCGGATCGATCGGACACCAGCCGGTCTGGTTGGCGACGCCGGCGATCTCGGCGATGCGCCCCGCCTTCTGCGGCGGGATCACGTTGGCGACCTGGGCGGCCTGTTTGCCGAAGTCGGTCGCCAGGGTGTTGGTGGCGGGATCGACGGAGGTCACCTTGCCGCCGGCCGACAGCGACACCCATTCGAGATGGTCGGGATACAGCTCTTTCCAGGCGTTCTGGAACAGCCGTTGCTTGGAAAACTGGTCCTTGGCGTCGAGGACGATCAGTTTCGACTTCGGTTTGCTGGTCTTGAGATAATGCGCGATCAGGCTGGCGCGCTCGTAAGGACCGGGCGGGCAGCGGAACGGATTGGCCGGCACCGACATCACCACCACGCCGCCGTCGTCCATGGCGACGAGCTGGTCGCGCAGGAGCGTCGTCTGGTCGCCAGCGCGCCAGGCGTGGGGCATTTTCGCCGCCGCGGCTTCGTCATATCCCGGCAGCGCGCCCCAGCGGATGTCGATTCCGGGCGCCAGCACCAGCCGGTCATAAGGCAGCGTTATGCCGCCCAGCCGCACTGTGCGACTTGTGGCGTTGACGGCGGTGGCGGTGTCGATGACGACGTTGACGCCGGCGGCGCGCAGCTTGTCGTAGCCGAACTGCTGCGCCTTGAGATCGCGCAGGCCGCCGATGACGGCATTACTGAACGGACAGGCGGTGAAGGTCGCGTTCGATTCGATCAGCGTGACGTGGATCTTCGGATCGATACTTCTCAACTCACGGGCGACGCTGGCGCCGCCAAAGCCGCCGCCAATCACCAGCACGCGCGGCGCCTTCTGCGCCAGCGCCGGCAAGGGGAACGCCGCCGCCGCGGCCAGCGCGGCTGAACTGCGGAGGAAACGTCGGCGGCTGTGAGCAGTCGTCACCGCGTCCCCCTATTTCTGCGCCGCGAGCCAGTCGGCGATCAGCCGCGTCTCGTCGTCGGTGAAACCCTTGGCGATGCGGTCCATCACCGTCGCCGGACGTTCGCCGGAGCGGAATGCCACCATGGCGGCGACAGTTTCGCCGGCATCGCGACCCTGGAGTTTCGGGACCGGCGTGTCCGCCGTGGCGCTGCTGCCATGACAACCGGAACACGCCGTCGCTCCCGGCGGCGGATCGGCGGCGTTGGCCGCGACCGGCAACAGGACGAGTGCCCCCACAGCAATGGCGGACATCGCCTTCATCGCAGTCCCCGGAAAAAAGAGACCGGCAGCCAAACGGCCGCCGGTCCCAAGGTTGTCACGCCAGTTCAAGATTGTGGTTCTTGAGCGGGAAGGACCGAACGCGCTTGCCGGTCGCCGCCGCATAGGCATTCAGCACCGCCGGCGCCGCCACGCAGATGGTCGGCTCGCCGACGCCGCCCCACGGTCCGTCGCCGCCCGCCGGCATGATGATCGACTCCACTTTCGGCATCTGCGCGATCCGCATCGAGTCGTAGCTGTCGAAATTCAGCTCGACGATGCGGCCGTCCTTGACCGTGCACTCCTGATAGAACAGCGCCGACAGGCCGTAGACGAACGATCCAGCGACCTGGCGATCGATCTGCGATGGATTAACCGCATAGGTCGGATCGGTGGCCGCGACGATGCGGTGCACCTTGATCTTGTTGCCGGTCACCGAGACTTCCGCCGCCGCCGCCACATAGGCGCCGAATGCCTTCATGTGCGACAGCCCGCGGAAGAGGCCTTGCGGCGCCGGCTTGCCCCAGCCGACCCGTTCGGCGACGGCATTGAGCACGGCAAGGTTTCGCGGATGCTGGCCCAGCAGCTTGCGTCGGAATTCCAGTGCATCCTGGCCCGCCGCGGTGGCGAGTTCGTCCATGAAGCATTCGAGGAAGATGCAGTTCTGGTTGATGTTGACGCCGCGCCAGAAGCCCGGCGGCACATGCGGATTGCGCATCGCATGATCGATCAGAAGGTTCGGGATGGTGTAACCGAAGGCATGCTCGCCGGAGTCGGCGACGCCCTGGAACACCAGCGGATCGCGGCCCTTCTGTTGCTCGACGATCTGCGGCCGGACCGCCGCAAGAATTGACTGCCCCGATAGCCGCATGTGCAGACCGGTCAGGTTGTTGTCCTTGTCGAGCGCGCCAACCAGCTTGCACTGCATGACCGGGTGGAAGCGGCCCTGCGCCATGTCCTCCTCGCGCGACCACAGCAGCTTGACCGGCGTGCCGGGCATTTCCTTGGCGATGATGACCGCCTGGTGCACGTAGTCCTGGAACGCGCCGCGCCGGCCGAAGCCGCCGCCGAGGTCAAGCTTGTAGACCTCGCACTTGTCGGCCGGCAGGCCAGAGGCGGCGAGCACCGCAGCGAATGACGCCTCGCCGTCCTGCGTCGGCACCCAGACCTCGCATTTGTCCGCCGTGTAGCGCGCGGTGGCGTTCATCGGCTCCATGCAGACATGGTTCTGGTACGGATAGGCGTAGACCGCCTCGACCTTCTTGGCCGCGCCGGCCAGCGCCGCCTTGATGTCCCCGTTTTGATTGCCGACGAAGGCCTGCTCGGCATCGAGCCCAGCCTTCAGGGTTTCCGCGATCATGTCACTCGAGACCTTGGCGTGCGCACCTTCGTCCCAGACGATCGGCAGCGCGTCGAGCGCGGTCTTGGCCTGCCACCATGTATCGGCCACAACGGCGACCGCCGTGTCGCCGACCTTCATGACCTTTTTCACGCCCTTCATGCCGCTCACCTTGGCGGCATCGAAGCTCTTCACCTTGCCGCCGAACACCGGCGATTCCTTGATCGCGGCGTTGACCATGCCGGGCAGCGTGAGGTCGAAGCCGTAGACCTGCTTGCCGGTCACCTTGTCGACGATGCCGAAACGCTTGATCGGCTTGCCGGCAATCTTCCAATCCTTCGGATCCTTCAGCTTCGGCTTGTCCGGCACCGGCAGCTTGGCCGCCGCTTCGGCGACCTTGCCGAAGGTGGTGCTGCGGTTGCCGGGCCCAGTGATGACGCTGTTGGCAGCCGAGCATTGCTCAACAGGGACTTTCCATTCCGTGGCCGCGGCCTGCAGCAGCATCATGCGGGCCGACGCGCCGCCCTGGCGCACGTATTCATGCGACTCGCGGATGCCGCGGCTGCCGCCGGTCGAGTACGACCCCCAGGCGCGCTTGCGGGCAACATTCTGACCGGGCGTCGGATATTCGTAGGACACCTTGGACCAGTCGCACTCCAGTTCCTCGGCGACCAGCTGCGCCAGGCCGGTGATCGTGCCCTGCCCCATCTCCGAGCGGGCGATGCGGATGACGACGCTGTCGTCGGGCTTGACGACGACCCATACACCCAGTTCGGGGCCATTGCCGGTGGCCAGCGCGGACACCGGCCCGCCGAACGGCAGGTCGAAGCCGATAGCGAGCCCGCCGCCGACCGCAGCACTGCCGATGACGAAGGTGCGGCGATTGATTTTCGGAACGACATTCATGGCTGCCTCCCCGATCACGCGTTCGCGGCGGCGTGGATCGCCGCGCGTACTTGTTGGAAGGTGCCGCACCGGCAGATGTTGGTGATGGCATTGTCAATGTCGGCGTCCGTCGGCTTCGGCGTGTTCTTCAGCAATTCCGCCGCGGCCATGATCATGCCGCTCTGGCAATAGCCGCATTGCGGGACTTCGTGCGCAATCCAGGCCTGCTGCACCCGATGCAACGTGCCGTTCTGCGCAAGACCCTCGATGGTGGTGATTTGCTTGCCGACCGCGTCACTCACCGCCATGGCGCAGGAACGCGTTGCGACCCCGTCGACGTGGACCGTGCAGGCGCCGCACATCGCAATGCCGCAGCCATATTTGGTGCCGGTGAGGCCGACGTTCTCGCGGATCGCCCAGAGCAGCGGCGTGGTGGGATCCACGTCAACATCGTGAGTTTTTCCGTTGATGGTCAGGCGCGCCATATGTCTCTCCCTGGTCGAGTTTTCCGGGCCTCTTGCGAGCGGGCCTTTGAAATTCGGATGCGCAACTCTAATGAGAATATTTCTAATCAACAATCCGGTTTTTTGAGGCGTGCGACTGTCACGCGTGCGGCGGCGCAAAAACTCTTTCGCCATGAATTTCAGGCCACCCGCACTGCGGCATGGCGAGGATGGCACCGGCAGCCGCCTTGAATTGAAGAGAATGTGATGATCGGCCGCAGTGGCTTGCCAAAGGGCATGACCGCCAGGCCATAAGCGCACCAGCGGGCGTCATAACCGCGAATGACTAACGCGGACGCCGGAAAGTGGGCAGTGGTGTTGGGCAAATAAAAAAGCCGGCGCGATGAACGCGCCGGCTTTCCGGCAAGGGTGCAGGCGAACGCCTATTCACTTTACCAAAATGCTCTTTGCGAGCATCGCGTGCACACCTTTGACGTTATTCACGGTCTGCGTGACGTGCAGATCGCAAGCGAAGCTACACAGGGCATAAGCTTCGTCTTTGTGCATACCGGTCATGCTGACGATCCAGGCGATCATTTCCTTCAAGGCCTGGCGTGCCGCATCGTCCAGATCCGTGTCGAGACCGAAAGCGATATAATGCGTCGGCGTCTCCGCGCGCGGCATTTTCCAGCCGAGATCCTTGCGAACGGTAAACTCGAAGGTACCCGCCAAAGCGGTTTCGATGGCCGTGCCGTCAACTTCACCGTCGCCTTGTGCGCCGTGACCGTCTCCGGTCGAGAACAATGCGCCTTCATTCCACACGGGCAGATATATCGTGCTGCCCGCGGTCAGTTCCTTGCAATCGAGATTGCCGCCGAACTCACGCGGTTCTTTGCTGTTCTGCCGGCCGAAGGTCGCCGCCGGCGCAACGGCGAGTTGCCCGAAAAACGGCGCCAGCGGAACCTTGTATCCCGACGGCAAGATCGCAACATTCGCTTTCAGATCCAGCGGAATGTGGGTCAGGCGCATGTAGGGAAAGTCTTCGGGGATCGTTCCCATGTAGCCACGAAAGAGGTTCCAACCCCAGTTCTGGCGAATCTTGATATCGTGAATTTTCACCTCGAGGACATCGCCGATCTTCGCATCCCGCACGAAGATGGGACCCGTAAAGATATGGGTGCCCGACCCCTTCTTCACCTTTGAATGAATCTCGGTGATGTCGGGCAGAACATCCATGCCGCTGTCCTTCGGCGGCATCCATTCCGGGGTACAGGTGACGCATTCGATCGTCACGCGCTCGCCTGAATCGATCGTCAGCGCGGGCTCAATCGCCGCGTCGAGATAGCCCCAATGCACCGTTTCAGGAGTCGCTTTTAACACTTTCGTGTTTGTTGTTTCTGTTTTCATTGGCAACTCCTTTTGTAACATGCTCGCTTGCCCGAACGCGCCACAACAACCCACGCGTACGTGCGTTGTTGTGGCGGCGTCCAGTTCGTTCTGTTGGCTTAGCTGCCGAGCAGCACACCCTGGGGAAGCTTGAAGCAGTAATCGGCAATGTCGCCGGCGCGGGTGAACCAGACGCGGTCCTTGTTCTTGTGCTCGGCGCAATGCTTGAGCGCCTGGCGCAGCGGACGCAGGCGCGCCGGCTGGCCGACGATGAAGCCGTGCAGCGACAGCGAAAAGACCAGCGGCTGCTTTTCCGATTGCTCCAGCATCTCCTCGAAGGCGTCGACGATCATGTCGGCGAACTCGCGGCCGGTATGGTCGCGCCCCACCAGCGTGCCGGCATCGTTGAGTGGCTCCAGCGGATACGGCACCGACAGGATCTTGCCCGCGCGCGTCTTCATCCACAGCGGCTGGTCGTCCATCGGCCAGTCGAGAAGATGGGTGTAGCCCGCTTCCTGCAACAGGTCCGGCGTGATGCCGGATTCCTGCGCGCCCGGTCCCATCCAGCCGGTCGGCCGGACGCCGCAATATTTCTCGATCGCCTGGGTGACGTCGTCGATGATGCGCTTCTCATCGAGTTCCCAGCGGCCGCTCATCACCTCCGCATTGGTACGGCCGTGGCCGAGCACGTCGTCGCCGCGCTGCTTAATCTTGGCGACGATGTCGGGATACAGTTCGGCCACTTCGCCGTTCAGCAGGATGGACGCCGGCAGGTTCAACTCGTCCAGGATCTGGAACACACGCCAGATGCCGACACGGTTGCCGTAATCGCGCCATGCGAAGTTGCGGGTCGACGGCGCGCCGCCGCGATTGGTCGGGTCCATGCCGCGACCGGTCATGAAAGCGAAATGTTCGATGTTGAGAGCGATATAGAACGCCAGCCGTTTGCCTTCCGGCCAACTGTAGTCCTTGCGCTGTTCGATGGAGGAATGTTCGTAACGCTTCTGGCCGGGCATCAACAGCATAGGAAATTTTCTCCGAAAGGACATTTTGAATGGGCTGTGCGTGCAGCCGGCACTGCATCGCCGGCAAATACTGAAGGCCACCTGATTGTGTGTCAAGTATGATGACAACTGGTGGCATATGAGCAATGCAAAGGCGGACTGCTCGCTGTGAACAGGCGCCTCGCCGCAAAACTGGTAATGCGCAAAAAAGTGCCGTTTTAAATGCCTCAATGGCTATTTTTCATGCGCTGCTGTCCCTGCCTTTTGGATCGATAAAGTACCTTGACAAAAAGTCCAGAAGCGTGCCGGTTAGACGCGCCGGGTTGACGTATGGCGGACAGGTTCGGGCACCAGGCCCACACCGTTCCGCTGTCGAAGCGCGACGACCCGTTTGCCCCCATCCCTGATTTTCCCGCCCATCCCTTCGGCCTTCCCTGGCCCGCGCAGCACTGGGCAAATGCTGCGTGCCGCGACGAAATCAAAACAAAAGGAGCGTTGAAATGACCATCACCAGCCAGGAATTCTGGCCGACGAAGAACGGCGTGAAACTGTTTGTTTTCCGCAAGTTCAAGGACACGCCGAAGAACAAGCCGGTGCTGGTTCTGATCCACGGCTCATCGCTGTGCGCGCTGCCGAGCTATGACCTGCGGGTGCCCGGCCGCGAGTCCGAGTATTCGATGATGGACATATGCGCCGAGCGCGGCTTCGACGTCTGGACCATCGACCATGAAGGCTACGGCCGTTCCGACCGCACTTCGAGCAACTCGAACATCGCCATGGCGGTCGATGACATCGGCGCCATGCTGCCGATTTTGCTGAAAGAGACCGACCAGACCAAGTTCAGCTTCTATGGCCAGTCATCGGGCGGGTTGCGGGCTGCGGTGTTCGCCCAGGCCTATCCGCAGCATATCGACCGGCTGATCCTCGACGCTTTCGTCTGGACCGGCGAAGGCTCCGTGACGCTGAAAAAGCGGCGCGAGGGCCTCGCCGACTACAAGGCCAGCAACACCCGGAAACTGCTGCGCGAGAACCTGGTCGGCATTTTCCACCGCGACGCCGCCGGCACCGCCGAGGACGCAGTCGCGCAGGCGGTCGCCGATCTGCAACTGTCGTTTGGCGATTCGGTGCCGTCCGGCACCTTCGTCGACATGTGCTCGGTGCTGCCGGTGGTCGATCCGCTGAAGCTGACCAGCCCGGTCTTCATCATGCGCGGCGCGCACGACGGCATTGCCACCATGGAGGATTTGACCAAGTTCTTCACCAAGCTGCCGAATGACGACAAGCAGTTCGTCGTCATGCCGGGTTCGGCCCACATCACCCATCTGGGGCTGAACAAGCACCGCTTCTATCACTCGCTGTTCAACTTCCTGGAAATGCCCGAGCGCCGCGACAGCGCCGCGCACTAAACATGCGGCTTAATGCGAAAAGCCCTGCGCGGCTGAGGCCGCGCAGGGCTTTTCTTTATTCATGCTGAACCGTCAGAAGGTCGGCGGCGTGTTCACCCACAGCACGCGGGCGACCTTGTCGCTGATATTGCGGTAGCCGTGCGCCAGCGGCGAGCGGAAGAACACGCTGTCGCCTTCCATCAGGCGGTAGGTTTCCTTGCCGATTGTGAGTTCAAGCGTTCCGGCCAGCATGTAGCTGAACTCTTCGCCCGAATGCTCGATCAGCCCGTCGCTGTAGCCGCCGGGCGCGACCTCGAGAATATTGGCCTGCAGCAGCGACGCCGCGCGCTGCGGCACGATCTGCTCCAGCGAAATGTCCTTGCCCTGCCATTCGGGATCGACGCGGATGACCCAGCGTTTGCCCTTGCGCAGCACCTGAACGTCGCCGATGCCGTCCTCGGACTCCTCGAACAGCGCCCCGACATTGATGCCGAGCTCGGAACACAGTGCGTGCAGCATGGCGATCGACGGCCGCACCTTGTTGTTCTCGATCTTCGAAACAAAGCTTTCGGAACATCCGACGGCGTCGGCCAACTGGCGCAGGCTGTAGTCCTTGGTGAGCCGGGCGTGACGAAGCTGGGCGCCGATGCGGACTTCCGGCTTTTTCTTGGTCGCCTGCTCGGCGATGTCGATAACAACGGCCTTGCTTGCTTTTCTGACGCGCCTCACCGGTGCAGGCGACTTCTTCTTCGATCTGGCCAGCACGTCCCGCCCTCCGAATTTTCTTGTTGGCAACCGCACGCCCGCAGCCTTTGAACGCTGCAAGCAATGCGGGTGCCCTAATGCCAGACTCTTAACCACCGATCAAGTCGCATGACTTGCCGGACGTTGGATCAGCCGGCCGCGACGGAAATCGCTCCATTGGGACCACGCGTCGCCCAGCCGGTCATGCGCTTCTCCACTGTGCTCGTGATCGTGTACATGATGATGCCCATCATGCTGGTGACCAGAAGCGCGGCGAAGGCCAGCGGCACTTCGAAGCGGGATGACGCCACCAGCATGAAGCTGCCGATGCCCTTGTTGCCGCCGACGGTCTCGGCGACGATGGAGCCGATGAAGGCCACGGTGATCGCCACCTTCAACGACGCGAAGAAGAACGGCATCGAGCGCGGCAGGCCGACCTTCTTGATGACCTGCCAGCGGTTGGCGCCGAGCGCGCGCATCACGTCCTGCAGCTCCGGTTCCACCGTCGCGATGCCGGTGGCGACGTTCACCAGGATCGGGAAGAACGACAGCAGGAACGACGTGATGATGGCGGGAGATGAGCCGACGCCGAACCAGATGATCAGGATCGGCACCACCGCAACTTTCGGAATGGTGTTGAAGCCGATCAGCGCCGGATAGACGGCGGCGTAGATCATCGACGACGAGCCGACCGCGACGCCGGCGGCGAGCCCCACCACGATGGCGCAGGCGAAACCGATCGCCGTTGTCATGAAGGTCTGCCCGGCGCTGACCAGAAGCGGTCCGCGGAATTCCCACATCGCGGCGAAAATCGACGTCGGCGATGGCAGCACGAATTCCTCGATCCGGAAGCCCGCCACCGCGGCCTGCCAGAGGAAGAAGATGCCGAACACCACCATCCAGGGCAGGAAGCGGCGAAACGTCTTGTTGCGCGACAGCGGGCGTCGCCGCACCGGCCGAACCGCCAGGGCGGACTTTTCGATTGCTGTGTCTGTCATAACGCCTCGCTTATACGGTTTCGCGCGCGGCACTGATGTGCTGGCGCAGCTCATGAACAAGATTGACCGCGTAGGGATCGTAGGAAGACTCCAACGTCCGCGGCCGCGGCAGATCGATGGTGCGCTCGGCGATGATCTTGCCGGGACGCGCGCTCATCACCAGGATGCGATCGGCCAGGAAAACCGCCTCGCGCAGATCGTGCGTCACCAGGATCACGGTCGGGCGCCGCGCCAGCCAGAGGTCCTGCAGCGACAGCCACAGCTCCTCGCGGGTGAACATGTCGAGTGCGCCGAACGGCTCGTCGAGCATCAGCAAGGCCGGCTCGTGGATCAGCGCCCGGCACAGCGACGCGCGCTGCTGCATGCCGCCGGACAATTCCCAGGGAAACTTGTTTTCGAAGCCCTTGAGGCCGACCAGCGCCAGCAAATCCATGGCCTTGGCTTCGTAGGCGGCCCGATCGCGCTTCATCAGCGTGGCGTGCGGCTCGACGATCTCCAGCGGCAACATCACGTTGTCGATGGTGGTGCGCCACGGCAGCAGCGTCGGGTTCTGGAACGCCATGCCGGTGATGCTCAGCGGCCGGTCGACTTCCTTGGAATTGACGATGACGCCGCCTTTGGTCGCCGGCCACAGGCCGGTGACCACCTTCATCAGCGTTGACTTGCCGCACCCCGACGGGCCGACGACGGCGACGAATTCGCCGCGGTCGACCCGCATCGATGTGTCTTCAAGGGCCAGTGTGCCGTCGCCATCCTCGCCGTAGCGAAGGGAGACGCGGTGCATCTCAACGAAATTCTTGGAACCGGTATCTGTAGGGATCATTTTCTCTCACTGCTTCTCGGGTTCGGACGCGACTGCTGGCTACTTCTCCAGAACCGCTTTTGGGATCATGGCGTGGACGCCCTTCACGTGATTGACCGTCTGCGTGCAGTGCAGATCGGCAGCGATGCTGCACAAGGCGTAGGCTTGTTCCTTGGTGATGCCGGTCAGCGTCACGATCCAGTCGATCATCTGCTTCACCGCGGTGCGCGCGGCGTCGTCGAGATCGGTGTCGAGGCCGAACGTGATGTAATGGGTCGGCGTTTCGCCGCGCGGCAGCGTCCAGCCCAGGCCCTTGTGCAGGTTGAACTCGAACTTGCCCTTCAAACAGGTCTCGATCGCGGTGCCGTTGACTTCACCGTGGCCTTGCGCTGCATGGCCGTCCCCGGTCGAGAACAGCGCGCCCTCGTTCCACACCGGGAAATAGATCGTCGAACCGGCGACCAGATCCTTGCAGTCGATGTTGCCACCGAACTCGCGCGGCTCCTTGCTGTTCTGCCGGCCGAATGCCGCCGGCGGCTGCACTGCGAGTTGCCCGAAGAACGGCTTGATCGGCACTTTCATGCCCCACGGCATGGTCGCCATTCCGGTATCCTTGTCGAGATGGATCTGGATCATCCCGCTCGACGGGAAATCTTCAGGCACGGTACCGACGTAAGGGCGATAGCCGTTGAAGCCCCAGTCCTGGCGCAGGTCGATTTCGAGAATCTTGACCTCGAGCACGTCGCCGACCGCGGCGCCGTTGACATAGATCGGACCGGTCAGAATGTGGTTGCCGGTGCCACGCTTGGCTTTCTCATGAATCTGCTTGAGCTCGGGCAGGATCTCGTACTCGGCCGGTGGCGGCCGCTCCGGATTCCCCGACACGCACTCAATGACAACCTGATCGCCCGGGTCGATGGTCAGCACGGGCTTCAACCCGCCGTAGAAAAAGCCCCAGTGCACAGTCTCTGGCGACGACTGCAAAAGGTGCGTCTTGCCCATCGTTTTCGGATCAACAGGCTTGTTCATTACTCATTCCTCTCAAGAATTACGCGCCTGACCGAACGTCATCGCGAATGGCTTCACGCAGTTCCGGAGCGCCAAACGCGGCAGACCGGTGTCGCAAACATGGCGTGGGCGCAGTTTCATCACCGCGTGATTACGAATGCGGCAGTCCTGCTCTGAACAGGTGTGCGGCCCAGCACCTGCGTCAAACTTGCAACCATCGTGCCAGTCATTCAACGAACTTTCCCGGCATGCAATTTGCTTGATGCCGAGTCACGGAAATCGGCAAAAGCACAGGAGTGACACGATGACTGCGTCAGTTTCGTACGGAATAAAGAGCGGCGGGGCGGCCATGACGGCGGCGGGCTTCGGCCGCCGCGCATTGTTGACCGGCGTAGCCTGCCTTGCGGCATCGGCTCTCGCCTTCGCGGTGCCCGCTCAGGCGCAAACGAAGAACGTCAAGATCGGGCTGGACTGGATCATCCAGGGCACGCACGCGCCGTTCTTCATTGCGCAGGAGAAGGGTTACTTCAAAGACGCCGGCGTTAACGTCACTGCCCTCGATCCGGGCAAGGGTGCGACCAACGTCGCCATCAGCGTCGCCAGCGGTGCCTATGATTTCGGCTGGGTCGACCTGCCGGCCATGATCAACTTCAACGCGAAGAATCCGAACTCGCAGCTGATCGCGGTCTACATCAGCTTCGATGCTTCGGCGCTGGCCGTCATCGCCAACGCCGCCGCCGGGATTAAGCACCCGCGGGATATGAACGGCAAGAAAATGGCCGGCGGCAGCGGCGGTGCCGGCCACGACACCATCAACATTCTGCTCAAGGCCTCGGGCGCCGAAGGCATCAAGATCGACTGGGTGCCGGTGCAGAACACGCTGTACGGCGCCATGATCAAGCGCGGCGAAGTGGCCGGCACGGTCGCCTTCACCAACTCCAACGTTCCGGCGCTGCTTGGTGTCGGCATGAAGCCGGAAGAGATCACGGTCCTGAAATATTCCGACTACGGCGCCGACATGTATGGCCTGACACTGGTGACGACAAAGAAGTTCGCCGAAGAGAACCCGGACGCCGTCCGCGGCGTGGTGAAGGCTCTCAACCTCGGCACCAAGGAGACCATTGCCGATCCGGCCGCGGCACTCGAGTTGATGAAGAAGCGCGACCAGATGATGAAGATCGACGTCGAAAAGACCCGTCTCGACCTGGCGCTTGAACTGACCAAGACGCCATGGGTCGAGAAGAACGGCCTCAGCACAGTGGACCCGAAGAAGCTGCAGTTCACCATCGACTCGATCGCCGAAGCCTACAACCTGCCCTCCAAGCCGGCGCCGTCGGAAGTCTATACCGACAAGTTCCTGCCGCCGGTGGCGGAACGCATGCTCACCTCCAAGTAGGCCGCGCATGATATCTGCGAAGGCGCCGGGGCATCCCGGCGCCTTCGTCGTTTGTGTGGCGCCGCGGCGTAATGACGCCGCTCAAAGACCATGACCGTGTCTGCCCTAATGTCGCCCCTTCATTGCCGACTGGCTAAAGGGAACTTGGCCGATGCGAGGGTAAGAATGTCCGGGCTGGCTCGATGAACAAGGCAAATACAGGCCTCAGCGCCCACACGTCGGGCGGAGGGACGCCGGCCAACACTGTCCTCCTGGAGGGCGCACGACTTTCCTATCCCTCGCCCGAGGGCGAGATCGAGGTCCTGCGCGGCATCGACCTCCAGATTTGTGCCGGCGAGATCGTCGCCGTCATGGGCCCGTCCGGCTCGGGCAAGTCGTCGCTGATCGCCGCCATCGGCGGGCTCGAGCTGGCGACGGGTGGGCGCGTTATGGTGCTGGGCCATGACATCACGCGGGCATCAGAGATGTCGCGCACCGCCTTGCGCCGCCGCAACATCGGCATTGTCTTTCAGTCCTACCATCTGGTCCCCGCCATGACCGCGCAAGAGAATGCAGCCCTGCCCTTGATGCTGTCGGATGACCGCGAGGCGATGACAAAGGCAGCGACCTTGCTGACGCGCGTCGGCCTTGGTCACAGGTTGCGGCACCGTCCGTCGGCGCTGTCCGGGGGCGAGCAGCAGCGCGTGGCCATCGCCCGTGCCTTCGTCAGCGCACCGAAGCTGGTGCTCGCCGACGAGCCCACCGGCAATCTCGACCAGGCGACCGGCAAGGACGTGACGCGCATCATGTTCGATCTGGTGCACGAGTCCGGATCGTCGCTGGTGCTTGTTACGCATGACGAAGCGCTGGCCCGCTTGTGCCAGCGCACCATCCGTATCGACAACGGACGTATCGTCGAGGATGCCGGCAAGCCCGCGGCGCGCAGCCTGGCAGTCGACGCGTGACCACTGAAACGCTCGATCCCGGCGTGCGCCGCCGCATCGTCGGCCGGCTCGCCGCAGCCGAACTGACCGCCGGCATTGCCGGCCTAAAATTGTTCATCGGCTGCGTCGTCATCGCGTCGCTGATGGTCGTCGGCGTTTGGGTCCTGGGCAATGGGTTGTCGAAGGCGATGTCGGAAGGCGGCACCACCTTTCTGGGCGGCGACCTTGCCGTCAGCGTCGCCAATGTGCCGCTGACCGACGCCGAGGTCGATGGATTGCGCGAATTGGGCGACGTCTCGAGCGTCACTGAACTGCGGACGTCGGCGCGCATTGGCGATGCCCGCGTTGCGGTCGAAGTAAAGGGTGTCGACGCCGCCTATCCGCTGTACGGCACGGTCCGGCTGCAAAGCGGCCGATCGCTGCATCAGGCGCTGGCACCGCGGGACGGCGTACTCATGGCAATCGTCGAGGCGGCCTTGCTCAGCCGCATGGCGGCGACGGTCGGCGACACGCTGCACCTCGGCGACGCCCGCTTCGAAATCGCCGACGTGTTGCTGCTCGAGCCGGATCGGCTGTCGGCGGGCCGCTTTATGGTCGGCCCCCGCATCCTGATCGGCCAATCTGAGATGGCCGCGGCCAAGGTGATCCAGCCCGGCTCGCTGGTGGAATACCGCTACCGCCTGCGCACGCCGGCCGGCACCGACGCGGAAGCAGCCTTGGATGCCGCGGAGGAAATGCAGCCGGAGCGTGGCTGGGAGCTCGAGGCGCCCACCGACGCCGGCGACCGGGTGCGCCGAACCGTGCAGCGCACGACGACCTTTCTCGGCATGGCCGGGATCGTCGCGCTGGTGATCGGCCTTGCCGGCACCTGGGCTGCGGCCAAGGCGTGGATCGGCCGCCGCGCCCGGACCATTGCGCTCTATCAACTGTCGGGCGCGTCGCCCGGCATTGTCATCGCGCTGCATGCCGTGATCCTGGCGGCGGCCAGCGCCATCGGCGTCGTCATTGGCGCGCTGCTGGCGGCGGCGATCGTGCTGCCGGTGACCCAGCTGATTGCCGGCGAGTTGCACCTGACGCTGACCGCCTCTTCACTGCTCGGCCCGTTCGCCACCGCCCTGACGATCCTTGTCCTCGGCATTGTCGGTACCAGCGTGATCGTGCTGGGGGCCATCGGCAGCATTCGCCCCGGCGCGGCAATGCGCGACAGCGAGGTCTCGCTGGGCGGCAGACGGCTGCCGTCGGTTATCGGCGGATTGGTCGTTCTCGCTGCGTTACTTGCTGCAACGCTCAGCCTGCCGATCCCGGAGATCGCCATGGCCAGCGTGATGGGGCTTGGCGCTGCTGCCGCAGGCCTGGCCGTCGTCGCGTTGGCGCTGGCGCGGGCCGGCGCATCCATCCGCGTTCGCGGCTTCCTGTCGCTGGTGGTGCAGAAGGGACTGGGAAACGGCGCGACGGTCGCGGCCCGCGCCGTCGCTATCGGCATCGGCATCGCCGGAATCACCGCGCTGGTGTCGGCCCAGCACTCCCTGGAGACGGCACTGCGTTCCGAACTGCCGGACCGCGTGCCCGATCTGGTCCTGATCGATGTCCAGCCCGATCAGGTCGACCGCCTCCGGGCACGCATCGAGTCCGATCCCGGGCTCGGCGGCCTGCAAGCCAATCCATTCATGCGCTTCACGCTGACGGCGGTGAACGGGGTCCCGGCCGAAGAGGCGCTGGTGCGCGACGACAAGGCCTGGGTGATCGAGGGCGATCGCAGTTTTTCCTGGACCAGCGAACCCACCGGCGCCGAATTGCTGGCAGGCGAATGGTGGCCGGCCGATTACTCCGGCCCGCCGCTGGTGTCGCCGGAGGAGGATCTCGCCGAGGCCTTCGACCTCAAGCCGGGCGATACCCTGACCTACAGCGTGCTGGGACGGACCTTCACGTCCGAGGTCGCCAATATACGCATGGAGTATCACCGCACGTTCCGGCCGGAGTTTCTGCTGGTCGGTTCGCCCAGCCCGTTCAGGGACGCGCCGCACAGCTGGATCATGAGCCTGCAGGGCATGGATGCGCTCGAAGCGTCGACGTTACGTGACGCCCGGAACGGTGGGCCCGTGGACACGCTGATTCAGGAACTGGGCCGGGACGATCCCAACGTAACCGCCATCGATATCCGTCCGCTGGCGGCGCAGTTTCTCGACGTCATCGACGGCGCCATCGGCGCATCGCTGCTGGTGGCGCTGCTGCTGATCGTGGCCGGCGCCATGTCGATCGCGTCCGTCACCGCGGCCGAAGTCGATGCCCGGCGCCGCGACGCCATCGTCTTTTCGCTGGTCGGCGCATCGCGGCGCGAGGTCGCCGTGGCGCGCTTGATCGAGGCGTCGGCGATCGGTCTGGTGGCCGCCATCGTCGGCGGGCTGGCGGGACTGCTCGGCGGCTACTTTGCTGCCACCGATGCGCTGCGTATCGACTGGGTGCCGGGACCCATGGCATTCGTGCTACCGGCCGTGCTGGGCGTTCTCGCGGCCTTGCCGGCCGCGCTGGTCGGCGGCCTGTTCGCACTGCCGCGCGGCCGCGGCCAAATGCTGCGGCACCTCAGCGGCTAAGCGAACGGGAACGACGGTCCGGCGCCGGCGGAGGGAGTGCTAACTCATTGTCTCGTGGCCGTGCGATGCATTGGTAAGGCCGCCCCTCTCAAGTCAGAACGGCTTGGCGCGGATTACACCAATATCTGGCCGCTCGGCATCGCCGCTGTAGGCCACGCGCAGGCGGACTCGAAAATCCGGCTGCCGACGCACAGTGATCTATTGAGCGCAATCTCCTCCCGTCGCAGCCTGTACAGGAGCGGGTTATGGAAGCTGAGATGGTTGTCGGTAAGCTCGACTTTTTCCGCGAGCGCTCCGGTCCGGCCATTTGCGACCTGCTTCAGAAAATCACTTGCACACAAACAATTTTTCCGCCTTACTTGACGGCGAACGCCTTAAAAACTCAGCACAATCCAATGCTTGAGGGACGTCGTTGAAGCTTCCGGATCTCGATTACATCCGCCCCGGGACCCTCCAGGAAACCATCGACCTGCTGGTGGCGTATGAGGGCGAGGCCAAGCTCGTCGCCGGCGGACAAAGCCTGATGCCGATGCTGGCCTTCCGGCTGCTCGCGCCGAAGATCCTGATCGACATCAGCCGCCTTCCCGGCCTCAACGCCATCGATATTGGGCCGGATGGCGTCCGCCTCGGCGCGCTGACGACGTGGCGCGACATAGAGCGCCATGCCGCGCTGAAGACCGCGCATCCCTTGCTGGCCGCAGCGATCGCCCACGTGGCGCATTATCAAATCCGCAATCGCGGCACGGTCGGCGGCAGCCTCGCCCATAGCGATCCGGCGTCGGAATTTCCCGCATTGGTTACGACCTGCGACGCCGATGTCGTGGTGCACGGCGCCGGCGGCGAACGCGTCGTCAAGGGATCCGAATTCGTGCTCGGGGCCATGACGACCAGCCTCGAACCTGACGAGATGATCACCGGGATTCGTTTTCCGGCCTGGCCGGCAGCTCGGCGGTGGGGCTTCGAGGAGTTCGCCCGGCGGCGCGGCGATTTCGCAATGGCGGCCGCCGTCGTGTTCTACGATCTCGATGCGGGCGGCCGGGCCGCTGATCCGCACATCGGCATCATCGGCGAGCCCGAGCGCGCCGTCCGTCTCGCCGCGGTCGAGGACTTGCTCACCGGCCGCGTCATCGACCGCGATGTCATCGCTGAAGCGCGCGCGATCGGCGAACAGGCGGCGCAAACGTCCGACGATATCCACACACCCGCGAAGTATCGCAAGGCGCTGATCGGCACGATGATAGAGCGCGCGCTCATGACCGCCGCCGGCCTTGAGCTGCGTCCGGTGGCCGCATGAGCCGCAAGATCGACATCACCCTGACCGTCAACGGTGCGGCGTATGCTCATGCCGCCGATACGCGCTCGACGCTGGTCGACTTTCTCCGCGACGACCTGAAGCTCACCGGCACCCACATCGGATGCGAGCACGGCGTCTGCGGGGCCTGTACCGTACTGGTCGACGGCGAGGCAGTGCGATCCTGCCTGATGCTGGCGCCGCAGGCCGACGGCGCTTCGATCGTCACCGTCGAAGGGCTGGGCGCAGCAAACGGAGAACTCGGTGCGCTGCAACGCGCCTTCCGCAAGCATCACGCCCTGCAATGCGGCTTCTGCACCCCGGGCATTCTGACCACCGCGCATGCGCTGCTGACGCAGGAGCCCGACGCCGATGCCGACCGCATCCGCGACGTGCTGTCGGGCAACATCTGCCGCTGCACCGGCTACGTCACCATCGTCCAGGCCATCCTGGAGGCGCGCGACGCCTATCGGCGGCCTGCAGACGCGGGCACGTCGCGATGACCATTGTCCAGAACACACCGCTGGTCGGCACGTCGCTGGAGCGTCTGGAAGACGAGCGTTTTCTCAGCGGCAGAGGCCAGTATGTTGCCGATGTCCGCAAAGCCGGCATGTTGCACGCCGCCATCCTGCGCAGCAGTGTCGCCCACGGCCGCATTGTCCGCATCGGCCTCGACGCCGCGCGCGCTTTGCCGGGCATTCATGCGATCGTGACGGCGGCGGATATCCCGCAGCCGATCCCGCGAATCCCGCTGCGGCTGGTGCCGCTGCCGGAATTCGCGCCCTACCATCAGCCCGTCATTGCCTCGGCCAAGGTCCGCTATGTCGGCGAACCGATCGCCGTGGTCGTCGCCGACAGCCGGGCGCTTGCCGAAGACGCCATCGACCTGATCGAGATCGAGATCGACAACCTGCCGCCGATCGGCGACCGCGACGTCGACGCCAGCGGCTCGTTCCTGTTCGAAGAGACCGGCACCAATATCGCCTTGCGCTATCACACCGCGTCCGGCGACCCCGACGGCGCCTTCGCCACGGCCGACTACACGCGCAGGGAAACCTTCCAGATCCAGCGCCATACCGCGGCGCCGATGGAGACGCGCGGCCTGATGGCGCAATGGGACGAAAGCGGCCCGACGCTGAAACTCTATGGCGCCGCCAAGGTCCCCTACTTCAACCGGCGCGCGCTCGCCGCCATGATGAACCTGCCGGAAACCAGCCTCGAACTGATCGAGGTCGATGTCGGCGGCGGCTTCGGCGTGCGCGGCGAGTTCTATCCGGAAGATTACCTCATTCCCTTCGCCGCGCGCCTGGTGGGCAAACCGGTTAGTTGGATCGAGGACCGCCGCGAACACCTGATGGCGACCAACCATTCGCGCGACGTCGGCGCCACGGTCGAGATTGCCTGCACGAAGGACGGCACGATCACCGGCCTGCGCGGCGAAGTGTTCGGCGACATGGGCGCCTATATCCGCACCAATGGCGGCGTGGTGCCGACGGCCGCGGGCATGTTCCTGCAGGGGCCCTACCGTATCGCCAATGTCGACATCACCGTTCTCGCCTTGATGACCAACAAGACGCCGGTCGGCACCTATCGCGGCCCCGGCCGTTTTGAAGCCAATTTCTTTCGCGAGCGCCTGCTCGACATGGCGGCTGCAGACCTGGGCATCGATCCGGCCGAATTCCGCCGCATCAATCTCATCCGCGAGGACGAACTGCCCTATTCGATCGGCAAGCGCGCCCCGCATCTGCCCGACGCGGTCTACGACACCGGCGACTATCACGCCGCCTTCGAGCGTTGCCTGACGGAAATCGACTGGACCGGCAAAGCCGCCGTGCAGGGCCGCCTGATCGATGGCCGCTACCACGGCGTCGGCATCGCCAGTTTCGTCGAGAGCGGCGGCGCCGGGCCGAAGGAGACCTCGCGCTTCGTGCTGGAAAAAGACGGCATGGTCACCATCGCGGTCGGCTCTTCGATGCTGGGCCAGGGGCTGGAGACGACGTTCTCGCAGATCGCCTCCGACGCCTTGAACATTCCCGTCAGCGCGTTCCGCATCGATCATGGCTCGACCGCGCGGCTTGCCGACGGACTGGGCAGCTATCACGGCCGGTCCATCATTGTCGGCGGTTCGGCGGTGCTGGATGGCGCGGAAAAATTTCGCACCGCCGTGATCGAGGCCGCCGCCAACCTGCTCGGCCGGCCGAACGCCGAACTGCGCTTCGAGAACGGCGCGGTCGTCTCCGACGCGGGCGCCTCGATCAGCCTCAGCCAGATCGCCGCGAGCCGGCGTCCGGACGACGGATTGCTGAGCGTCGACGGCATCTTCCTCGTCAACAAGCCGACCTACAGCTACGGCACGCACGCCGCCTATGTCGCGGTCGACCCCGACACCGGCCGCGTCGAGGTGCTGGATTACGTCGCGGTCGAGGATGTCGGCCGGGCCATCAACCCGATGATCGTCAGCGGACAGGCGATCGGCGCGCTGGTGCAAGGTCTCGGCGGCGTGTTTCTCGATCACCTGATCTACGACGAGCAGTGCCAGCTGCTGACCGCTTCCTTCGCCGACTATCTGATGCCGACGGCGACCGACTTCCCGTCGCTGCGCAGCGTCGCGCTGGAACTGCGGCTGTCGCCGACCAATCCGCTGGGCGCCAAAAGCGCTGGCGAAGGCGGCATGGTGCCGGTGGCCGCCGCTGTCGGCAACGCGGTCGGCGCCGCGCTCCAATCGTGCGGCGCGCAACCGCGGACGCTGCCGCTGTCGCCATCCAAAGTCTGGAGCCTGATCCACGAGCCTGCCGCAACGGCGCCGTGACACAGGCCATCGTTTGCCGGGGTCAATGCAACACGAAGGAGTTTGCTATGAATCGCAGAAATCTCTTGGGCGTCGCCACCGCGTTTTCGGCCCTGATGCTTCTGGGCGGGGCCGCCGGCGCGCAACAGTATCCGACCAAGCCGATCAAGCTCATCGTGCCGTTCGGTGCCGGATCGACCGCTGACGTCATCGCGCGGCTGATCGGCAACTCGGTCGGCGCCGAATTCGGGCAGCAGTTCGTGATCGAGAACAAGCCCGGCGCCGGCGGCACCATCGGCGGTGCCGAAGCGGCCCGGGCGCCGAACGACGGCTACACGCTGGTGCTCGGCACGGTCGCCAGCCATGCGGTCGGTCCGCTGTCGATGCACAGCGTGTCCTACGATCCGATCGCCGATTTCGCCCCAATCACCATGATCGCCGATGCGCCGGCGATCATGGTCGTGCATCCGTCGGTGCCCGCGAGCAACCTCGCCGAATTCATCGCCTACGTGAAGAAGGAAGGTAACCTGAACTATGCGTCGGCCGGCACCGGCACGACAACGCATCTGGCCGGTGAGGCGCTGAAGGCGAAGGCCGGCATCACCCTCACCCACGTGCCCTACAAGGCGGTGGGACAGGCGATCACCGACGTCGTCTCGGGCGAGGTCAAGATGATGTTCTACCAGGTGCCGTCGGTCAGGCAGTTCATCGAAACCGGCAAGCTCAAGGCCATTGCGGTGACCACGGCCAAGCCGATCGCCTCGATGCCAAATGTGCCGACCATCGCCGCGACCTATCCGGGTTTCGATTTCTCGGCCTGGTTCGGTATCATGGCGCCGGCCGGTACGCCGAAGCCGATCCTGGACAAGCTGCACGCCGCGATCGTGAAGGCGATGAACACGCCGGAAATGAAGCAGCAGCTGGAAACACAGGGCCTCGTCGCGTCCGGCATCGGCCCGGATGAGTTCGCCGCCATGATGAAGGAAGCCATGCCGCGGTGGAAAGAGACCATCGAGGCGGCCGGCACCAAGACCCGCTAGAACATAACACCCCACGGGCGGCGGCGGCTTGAAGCGCCGCCGCCCGCAATAGTGACGGAGTTCCGATGCCCATCGACGCCCATGCGCACTACGTGCCGCCCACGCTGATCGAGACGATCGAAAAGCGCGCCGCCGACTTCGGCATCTCGGTGATCCAGCATCCGCCGACGTGTTCGTGCGCGCTGCATTTCAATTACGGGCTGAAGGTGCGGCCGTTCTTTCCCAAGCTGATCGAGCCGGTCGAACGCCGCATCGCGGCCATGCAGCAGCAGGGCGTGACGCGTCAGGTGCTGTCGATGTGGACCGACATCTTCGCCCACGGCATGGAGCGCGACAAAGCCGTCCAATGGCACCGCTACATGAACGAGCACATGGCATCGCTGTGTCAGGCCTCGCCCGACTCCTTCTCGATGCTGGCGTCGGTGCCCTTGCCGCACGCGCAGGAATCGGCGGCAGAGCTTGAATACGCAATGAAAAATCTCGGCGCCGTCGGCGGCGTCATCGCCGCCAATGTCGAGGGCGTCAATCTCGGTGAACTGGACCTCGATGCCTTCTGGCAGGCCGCGGTCGATCTCGACGCCGGCATTTTCATTCATCCGGTGCAGGCGCAGCCCAGCCCCCGTTCGGCGAAGTTCGCGCTGTCGCAGATCGCGCAATACACCGTCGACACCACCTTTACCGTCGGCTCGCTGATTTCGGCCGGCGTCATGGACCGTTTTCCGAAGCTGCGCCTGATGCTGTCGCACGGCGGCGGCACGTTCCCCTATCTCACCGGGCGCTTCGACGTCATGCACGAGCGGATGGACCGCAAGCAGCAAGGCGACATCGCCGCCAACCCGCCGTCGAGCTATCTGCAGCGCTTCTATTACGACACCATTCTGCACGACCCCACCATTCTGAAATGGCTGGCCGGCCGCGTCTCGGTCGACCGCATTGTGCTGGGCAGCGACTATTCATTCCCGCCGGCGGACCTCGATCCGGTTTCGACGGTTAAGGGTGCTGGCTTTTCGTCGGCGGAGCAACACCGCATCCTCGAAGACAATCCCCGCGCGCTGTTCCCGCAGTTGCGTTAGGCGTCTTTTCAGAGCGCCGAAACCAGCCGGATGAGATCCTCGCCCATCCGCGCGTTGCCGAAGCGCGCGCGCTGAATGGATTCGACGCCGCTCTTCGAGGAAAGCGATCCGCGCTGGGTGCGTTTCAGGACATTCTCGAACGCAAGCAGCTCGCGAGCCGCAGGTAGCGGAAATCATTGGACGCTACCGGGACATTCGCGGCTGGCGGCTGTCGTCATTCCTCGCCGACCTCTAGTCTGGCCATGACGCGCTCGGGCAATTCGCGCGGCGGCTGATGGCTGCGGAATAAACGGTCCGCCCGACGCTCCCACCTGCGCTTATCAGCGCGACCTTGCCTTCGTCTGGACCGAACGACGATCCGCTTGAGGCCAGCGGATCGGTAAGATTTTCACCCTTGACCTTGGATTTCCACCGCGCCCGCTCTTGGCAAAAATCGAATCGCTTGGCGCTATCGACTTGGTATTCTCGGATATAGTCATGCCGGGCATGAGTGGGGTTGAATTTGCCAAGACGGTCTATAAAAAATTTCCGGCCTTCCTGTGGCACTCGCTACAGGATACAGCGAGGCGGCCAACAGCGCTAAGGCCGAAGGTTTTACGATATTATCCAAGCCTTACCATGGAGACCTTATTGGAGGCAGCCAATGATGCAGTCGCAGTAGGACAGCCAACCTCATCAACCTAGCATTGGGGCGCTCGGATTTCCTGTTTGGATCCATCCCAAGTTATCGGCATCTTCAACAACGCGTCAACTCGCTAAGCGACAGACTCATCCGATGGGCCACTATCACGATCCTCTATTGGTTTCTTTATCTATCGCTGTGGCAATCTTTGCATCGTACACGGCGCTACTTCTGGCAACGCGAGTTCAACCCTTCAAGCGCGGCAGCAGATATTGGTGGCTCGCCGCAGCGTCAATCGCTCTCGGCGGCGGGATCTGGTCGATGCATTTCGTCGCAATGCTGGCGTTCAGCTTGCCAAATACAGAGGTCACATACGATCTAGGGATAACATTAGTCTCGCTCGGGTTGCCGATTGCAGTCACTGGGTTCGGCTTCGCCGTTGTAGCGGGAGGAACGAGTCCACTACGGCTGGCGCTTAGCGGCGGTGCAATGGGAGCGGGCATCGTGGCAATGCACTACACCGGTATGGAAGCGATTCGCTTCAATGGGACCCTCAACTACGCACCTTTGTGGGTAGGCGTGTCGATAGTCATCGCTGTTGCTGCAGCGACCACCGCTCTTTGGATCGCTTGCCAAAACACGACCCATATACAACGGGGGATCGCTGCAGTCGTTATGGGCCTTGCTATTTCTGGCATGCATTACAGCGCCATGGCCGGCGCGACGTTCACTATCGCATCAAAGACGCAGGGCCACGTTGCCGGTAGCTCCTTTGGGCAAACAACTCTTGCCCTTTGGGTCACCCTGACAACACTCGCTATTCTGTTATTTGCGCTCGCCGCGGCCATCCTCGACCGACGCATTGGCGAGAAAACACAACAACATCGAGAGGCGCTTAGAGATAGCGAAGAACGTTTTCGTATACTGGTGCAGGGCGTCACCGACTACGCGATCTTCATGCTCGATCCGAACGGGCACGTAACAAATTGGAATTCAGGAGCCGAGCGGATCAAGGGATACACGAGTGACGAAGCCATCGGGCGCCACTTTTCCATGTTCTACCAGGCCGAAGACCGGGACGCGGGCACTCCGAACAGCGCCCTAAAAACGGCAGAAACCAGTGGACGCTTTGAAGCTGAAGGCTGGCGCGTGCGAAAGGATGGAGACGCCTTCTGGGCGCATACAGTCATTCAAGCCATTCGCGATGATCGCGGCAAGCTTGTTGGTTTCGCAAAAGTCACGCGTGATATTACGGAGAGCAAGAAGGCGCGCGAAAGTCTCGAAGAAGCACGGCAGCATATTGCGCAATCGCAGAAGATGGAAGCGATCGGCCAGCTGACAGGCGGAGTCGCACATGACTTCAATAATCTGCTTACGATCGTGCTCGGGAACCTCGATGTAGCCAATTCACTCCTGGAACGAGGCGATACAGGGAGTGACCGATTGAGGCGCGCAATTCAAAATGCTCGCCATGGGGCGCAACGTGGAAGCAGCTTGACCAAAAGTCTCTTGGCGTTCTCGCGGCGGCAGCCCCTTGAGCCCAGGGTAATCAATATCAATCAAGCTCTACAGGATGCCACACCCCTTCTGCAGCGAGCCTTGGGTGAAGACCGGCCGCTTGAGACGGTAGGCTTGGCCGGCGCATGGAATATCGAGGCTGATCCCGCACAGCTAGAAGTCGCGCTGCTGAATTTAGCTATCAACGCCCGGGATGCCATGCCCGAAGGCGGAAAGGCAACTCTGGAAGTAGCAAACACTTACGTCGACGAAAACTATGCTGCCCGTCATCCGGACATTAAAGCCGGTCAGCATTGCGTAATTTCTTTGACTGACACGGGTCTTGGCATGTCAAGAGAGACCTTATCGCAAGTCTTCGAACCCTTCTTTACGACCAAGGCACCCGGGCATGGCACCGGTCTTGGTCTTAGTCAGGTGTATGGCTTCGTCAAACAGTCCGGCGGGCACGTCAACCTGTACAGTGAACAGGGTCACGGGACCTGTGTTAAAATGTACTTTCCCCGGGCTTTTCAGCACAGCGACACCAGCACTCGGGAGACTTCGTCGTCTCTACTCATGGGGAGAGGCCAACGGGTGCTGGTCGTTGAGGACGACGCGGACGTTCGGCAGTTTGTTTCGGAGGCACTGCGCGACCTTAACTACAATGTAGTCGCTCTAGAATCGGGAGAGGCAGCGCTAGACCATTTGCGGAGCGAATTTCACGTTGATGTGATCATTACAGACGTCATCATGCCAGGGATAAGCGGTCGCCAGCTTGCAGATGTTGCTTTGACTATCTCACCTCAAACTAAGGTGATTTTCATGACAGGCTATTCCCGCAACGCTATCGTTCACAATGGCCGTTTGGATCCCGGTGTTGTCCTTCTGCAGAAACCATTTTCGCGTGAAGAGCTTTCGAGTAAGTTAGACTCGTTATTCCCCGCCAAATAGGCACGGCCGGGAGGCCGACTCAATCCGCGCTGCTGTCAGTTTGGTTGTCGAAGACAGTAATCGCAAAGGACGGCACTGACCTGCGATGTGCGAGAACCGTCGCAAGCTGCAATGGCGAAGCTATGCGTTAGCGTGCGAAGCACTCGCCAAAGCTGATCTGCGCGAAGCGCTTTCATCTATTGCGGCAAAGACGCTGGTGGTTTGCTCGACGACGGTCAACCTGCGGCTCTAACCGGCAGGTGTGTCGGCGGTTTTCTGGCGGTGAAAAGCAAGCAGCTTGACGGAACAGAGTCTGTGTCCCTAAGTTTGCGCAGGGAGAAACACACATGAAAAACATGCTTTCGCGCGCCGGGTTCGCCGCAATCTTATCGATCGCCGCCCTCACAACCGCGACTGCCCAGGAATGGCCTTCGCGTAACGTCACTGTTGTCGTGCCAGTCCCGGCTGGCGTCACAAGCGATCTCGTGGCGCGCGTGGTTTTCGAGCAGGTTGCAAAGCAGCTTGGACAGAGCTTCGTGATCGAGAATCGGGTGGGCGCCGGTGGAACCATCGGCGGCAATACAGTCGCCAAAGCCACGCCCGATGGTCATACGATTCTGGTTTGGGGCGCCATTGCCGCCGCGACCGCGATCTACACGAAGCTGCCCTTCGACACGCTCAATGATTTCACGCCAGTGGCTGTGTTCGGTCAAACCCCGCTTGTCGTGGTCGCTACCCCCGGTCGTTACAAGACGCTCGGTGAACTTGTTTCTGCGGCAAAGGCCGATCCCGGAAAGCTGAATTATGCGACCGTCGGTGCAGGATCAGCCTCCCACTTCGGCGCCGCGCAACTTATGGTGAGCGCAGGGTTCACCGCGCAGCACATCCCCTTCAAGGGCAGCGAATGGCTGACGGAGGTCATGGCCGGCCGCATTGAGTTCTCCGTGCCGCCGATGCCGAGTGCGATCAGCCTGATCAGGGACGGCAAGGTGGTCCCGCTCGCAGTTAGTTCGTCAACGCGTTCCACATCGCTCCCCAACGTGCCGACGATGGTCGAGGCAGGGCTAAAGGAAGACGCTGTCTATCCGTTCTACACTGCAGCCTTTCTTCCCGCCAAAACACCACCTGCCATCGCCGAGAAGCTGCACGCGGAGATCATGAAGGCGCTGGCGTTGCCATCCGTGAAGGAACGGCTGGCCGCAATCGGTGTTGATCCGATGCCGATGACCCAAGCTCAGTTCGCTGAGTTCTTCAAGAAAGACGTTGCCAACAACCAGGCGCTGGTAAAGGCGGCGAACATTCCAACGCAATAGCTGGTCGCCGGCGGGATCCGATGTCTGCGCGTGCGGTTTCGGATTGCGCTTTGACGGAATTGGCCGGAGATCTTCGCCGTCGGAATTCCACTGCCCGCCCGCCGGATCCCAGCCAATCCCGTGACATCGCCTTTCTGTCCCTTGGGGCGACCACGTTCCAATCGAGCGCCGCGATCACCTCTTTGCAATGCTACCGTAAGTGCTTCGCCATGCTGTAAGTTGCCGATATTAGACAACTGGCAGAACTCCACAAAGCAACACCGTTTTCCGCCAGCGTAAGGCTCACGGCAATCCGCTACTGAGAAAGCGGTCGCGCATCATCTGGCCAAAAGTGCGCGCCGACGCCGAGCGGAAGCTGGCTTTCGGCCATAACAAGGCGGAGGTTCTGACCGGTGTTGGTTCGTACAATGGAATTGCTCGATAGCGGTTGGGTGCAATCCGCAGACCGTGCTCGGAGATAATGGTCGACACGCTGCTCTCGGCGATAGCACCGAGCATGACTTCCAGTGAATTCGTCTCACATATAACGTTGGGCTTGGCTCCAACTTGATCGAGGTATTTGTCGATCAGGCGGCGGGTGAGGAAGTCCCTGCTCAGGAGGACCATGGACTTTTTATCGAGCTCGAACAGCTTCACCCGCTTGCGTGCGGCGAATTCATGTGCGCGGCCGACCACAAGAAACAGACGTTCTTCGAGAATCGGCTCGACCTCGGTTCCGTCAAGCGTGGTTGGCGCAAATGCAATTCCCAGGTCAAGAGACCCCGCCGCTAGCCCATGCTCGATTTCGAGGCCGGTCAACTCTCGAATGTTCAAGTGGATGCCGGGATAGGCCGTAATGAACCCTCCGAGAATCGATGGGAGCAGTGTGCGGCTGAACGACTGAATGACGCCAATCCGCAGATCGCCACGGATCATTCCCCCCAGTTCCGACAGGGCGAGGCGCCCCGCCTCAAGTTCACGCACAGCACGATTGGCGTAGTCCCGAAGCAGCCTGCCCGGCTCCGTCAAGCGGACTTGCTTGCCAATGCGATCAAACAGCAGGCTGCCGAGTTGGGCTTCGAGCTGCGCGATCTGGTGAGACAAAGTAGGCTGCGTCACCGAAAGCCGCTCGGCTGCTTTTGTAAAATGCAGGCATTCGGCCGCCGCTAAAAAGTAGTGGAGCTGCCGAAGGGTGATGGAAGTGGGGAACCGAACCATGCGGCTATTCTATCGATAATATAGAAAATAGCCACTGTCCCTATGGATACCGCGCTGCTACGCTCCAGCCAATCTGCCGATAAGCGCAGCATTTTGGCTTGGGAGAGTCCGAGGCGGCCGGTGCGGATGGGCCGCCGAGCTACCCTGATTCAAATCCAAATCCCTCGCGCGCAGCTAGACGCTGCTCCTGATCTGTGGGGAAGCCGAACTTATGCAGCCGAGGAAGCTCGCGTGAAAATCGACGTCTTCAATCATTTCACACCCGCAAAGGTGTTTGAGCGGTTCAAGAATTTGGCGCCGGATAATCCCGGCCTGAAAGCGTTCGGCGCTCTGCCCGCATTATGGGATATCGACGCGCGTCTCCGCTTGATGGAGCAGTTTCCCGACGTTCAGCAGGTGCTGTCGCTTGCTAATCCGCCGCTCGAATTGCTCGCAGGTCCCAATCAAACGCCTGAACTGGCGATACTCGCCAACGACGAGCTTGCGGCCGTGTGCGGCAAGTATCCGAAGCTGTTCCCCACCTTCACGGCGTCGGTGCCGGCCAACAACGTCGATGCCTCGATCCGCGAGGCCGAACGCGCCATCAAGACGCTGGGAGCGCGCGGCATTCAGCTCTTCACCAATGTCAACGGCAAGCCGCTGTCCAATCCGGAGTTTCTGCCGCTGTTCGAGTTCATGGCGGCGCAGGATCTTCCGATCTGGATCCATCCGATGCGCACGGGCGCGTTCGCCGATTACGCGACGGAGGATCATTCCGAACAGGAAATCTGGTTCACGTTCGGCTGGCCCTACGAGACCACCGCCTGCATGACGCGCCTGATTTATTCCGGGCTCTTCGACCGGCTGCCGAACCTGAAGATCATTTCGCACCATTACGGCGGCATGATCCCGTTCTTTGCGGAGAAGATCGCGCTCGGCTTTCAGCAGATATTCCACGGGGCACCCGGTCGCAATCCGGTTGCGGAGAAAGCGGGACTGAAGAAGCCGGTGCTGGACTATTACCGCATGCTCTACGCGGATACCGCGATCAACGGCTCCGCGCCGGCGACCGTCTGTGGCTATGCGTTCTTCGGCGTCGAGCGGTCACTGTTTGCCACCGATGCGCCCTTCGATTCACTCGGCGGAAAGCAGATGATCCAGGGCACCATCGACGCCGTGAACAAGCTCGATATCGGCGCCGGCGAGAAAACCCGCATTTTCGAAAAGAATGCGCGCACGCTGCTCCGGCTGGACGCTTGACGATGGACAAGCCAATGCCCGGCGCCCTCGCAGGCTTGCGTGTTCTCGATCTTTCCCGGGTGCTCGCGGGCCCGTGGGCCGCGCAGGTTTTCGGCGATCTCGGCGCCGATGTCATCAAGGTCGAGCGGCCGGGCACCGGCGACGATACGCGCACCTGGGGTCCCCCGTATCTCAAGGACGGCGCCGGCAAGGACACGACCGAGGCGGCCTATTTCCTTTCCGCCAACCGCAACAAACGGTCGGTCTGTGTCGACTTCACTCGCCCCGAAGGCCAGGAGATCGTCCGCAAGCTGGCCGCGGAGTGCGACATCCTGATTGAGAACTTCAAGGTCGGCGGACTCAAGCAATACGGGCTCGATTACGAATCGATCCGCAAGATCAATCCGCGGCTGATCTATTGCTCGATCACCGGCTTCGGCCAGCAGGGGCCCTACGCCCCGCGCGCAGGTTACGATTTTCTGATTCAGGGCATGGGCGGATTGATGAGCCTGACCGGCCGCAAGGACGGCGAGCCGGGCGGCGGACCACAGAAGGTCGGCGTCGCGCTGACCGATATTCTGACCGGATTGTACTCGGTGATCGCCGTGCTCGCCGCGCTGAATCACCGCCACGCGACCAACGAAGGCCAGCACGTCGACCTGGCATTGCTCGACGTCCAGGTGACGAGCCTGGCCAATCAGAACATGAACTACCTGACCAGCGGCGAGGCCCCGGTCCGCATGGGCAATGCGCATCCCAACATCGTGCCCTACCAGGACTTTCCCACTGCGGATGGCGACATGATCATCGCCGTCGGAAACGACGGGCAGTTCGCCGCACTGTGCGGCGTCCTCGGCCACCCGGAGTGGGCGGCGGACGCGCGCTTCTCCACCAACACCTTGCGGGTCAAGAACCGCGAGACGATCATCGCAATGTTGCGCGCCGTGACGGCAACGCGCACGACCACGGAATGGGTGAAGGCCTGCGAAAGCGTCGGCGTTCCCTGCGGACCGATCAACGACCTCAGCGCGGTTTTTGAGGACCCCCACATCAAGTCGCGCCGGCTCAAGATCGAACTGCCGCACCCGACCGCAGGCACCATACCGCTGGTCGGAAGTCCGATCCGGATGTCGGCGACGCCGGTCGAATACCGGTCGCCGCCCCCGCTGCTTGGCGAACACACACTGGCCGTGCTCGAAGAGATCCTGGGCCTGAGCCTCAGCGACGTCAGCAAGCTGGCCGAAAGTAAAATTGTCGCGTCGTCGGACTTTCCAGGGCCGCCGAGATGACGTTTACCGGTGATCCGATCAATGCACAGGAAGTGCTGGCGGGCGGGCTCGTTTCCAAGGTCGTGCCGGCGGCTTCACTGCCCGACGAGGCGCTCAAGCTGGCCGGGCGCATCGCCGCCAATCCGGGCCATCAACTCCGCATGGCCAAGAGGCTGATCCGCGAGGCGCAGACCGGCCGGCTGGAAGCCACGCTTGAAATGTCGGCCGCCTTCCAGGCGCTCGCGCATTCGACCGAAGAAAATCGCACGCTGATCGCCGAGGCCGTCGCGCGCATTTCCAAATCGCAGAAAGGGTAATTCTGATGAAGACCGAAACCGTCATCGTTCCGATGCGCGACGGCAAGATGAGCGCCTATGTCGCCTATCCGGACAAGACTCCGACCGGAGCAATCATCGCCATCATGGAAATCTGGGGCGTCAACGACACGATGCGCGCACATGCGCATGAATTTGCCGAGGCCGGCTTCGTCTGCCTGGTCCCCGACTTGTTCTGGCGTCAAGAACCCGGTGTAGAACTGTCCGACCGCAACCCGGCGCATGTCGAGAAGGCGTTCGATCTCTATTACAATTTCGACTACGACCTCGGTGTCCAGGACATGGAGGACACCCGCGCCTATCTTAAGACTTTGAGCGCGGTCAATGGCAAGGTCGGCGCCGTCGGCTACTGCCTTGGCGGCAAGCTATGTTACCTTATGTGCTGCCGGACGGATATCGACTGCGCCGTTGCTTATTACGGGACCTATATCGAGCATAACATCCGCGAAGTGGGCAACCTTCACCGCCCCTTCGTTCTGCACATGGCGATGAAAGACCGCTGGGTGCAGAAGGAAGTCAACGAGCTTCTGGAACGCAAGTTGTCGCCCAATCCGCTGGTTGAAATTCACAAGTACCCCGGCGCGGATCACGCTTTCGCGCGGCATGGCGGACTGACCTACAGCAAACCGGAGGCAGACCGCGCGCTCGCTCTCTCCGTCGACTTCTTCCACAAACATCTGGATTAATTGTCATGCCAGCGCTCGACACCCAGATTACCGTTCGGTGTGAAGGCAGCGGACCTCCGCTTGTGCTGCTTCATTGCCTCGGCGTCGATCACCGATTCTGGGATTTCGCCAGTCCGCTTGGCACAGACTTCACGATCTATCGCTACGATCTGCCCGGTCACGGGACGACCCCGGCGCCCAAAAGCGCCTACGATATCGAAGACCTGTCGGACCAGCTCGCCGCCATCATGCGGGCGCAAGGCGTTGCCCGGGCCAGCATTGCGGGAATTTCGCTGGGCGGTCTGATCGCGCAGGACTTCGCGGCGCGTTATGCGGGGATGGTCGACAAGCTCGTCCTGGTGGATACGACCCCGCGCTACACCGACGAAATGCGCTCGATGTGGGCGGAACGTGCAGCAACCGCGCGCACCAAAGGCGTCACGGCCATGGTCGACCCGCTTCTTAAAATCTGGTTCTCGGCCGACGCAGCCACGAGAAATCCCGCTGCCGTGGACTATGTCCGGAACGCGCTCAGCCGCGCCGACGGCGAAGGATATGCCCTGGCTTGCGAGGCGCTCGCCCGCGCCGACCTGCGGGACCGCGCGCCGAAGATCAAGGCGCGGACACTGGTCATATGCGGTGACGACGATATCCCGAGTTTTCTGGATGCGGCGCGCTGGCTGTCCGCAAACATCGCGGGCGCAGAATTGTCGTGGATCCCGCAAACGCGTCATGCCTCGGTCATTGAAGATCCTCAATCCGCCGTGCGGATCATGAAGTCTTTTCTGCAAAAGGCCTGACGGGTGGATTAGGACCACCGCGACGAAAACGAGAATTCAACTCGAGCAACACCACACGAACGAAAATAGGGAGGTTTAGATGCTTGCACGCTCAAAAATCCTACTGTCAGCAGCACTCATGCTGTCTGCGGGCGCATTTGCCGGACCGGCGAATGCCGCCAACTACAACATCACTTTCGCAGGCGGCCACGGCACGCATTTGCCCTGGATGAAGGCGATCGAGGAATTCTACATTCCGGAAATCGACAAGCGGCTTGCCGCCGCAGGCGGCAAGGACAAGGTCGTCTGGACCAAGGCGTTCGGCGGCACCCTCGCCAAAATTGGCGGCGTCCTTGAGGCGGTGCAGGAAGGCATTGCCGATATGGGCATGGTCTACACCATCTTCGAGCCGGCGAAATTGCCGCTGATGCAGGTGACCCACTTGGCGCCGTTCGGCACCGGCGACGTCACGCTGATCAGCAAGATCATCGTCGAAATGAACGCAGAAATGCCGGAATTGAAGGCCCATTGGGATAAACAGGGCCAGGTGTTCCTCGGCGCGATCGCGGCCGACAACAATCACACGTGGACCAAGTTTCCGGTCACCAAGCTCGAAGACTACAAGGGACGCAAGCTGGGCGCTTCCGGCTCGCTGTCGCTATGGGCAAACGGCATCGGCGCTGTCGCCGTGCAGGGCGACTTTGCCACGCATTACAACAACGTTAAGACCGGTGTTTATGACGGGCTGATCGCCTTCACGACCGGCGTGTATCCGATCAAAATCCACGAAGTGGCACCGTACATGGTTAAAGCCGACCTCGGAGCCACGTCGATCGGGGCGATAACGATTAACAAAAAGCTCTTCGATTCGATGTCGCCCGAGACGCAAAAAATATTCCGCGACGTTGGAGTCGAATACAGCCAGCGCGTTTCAGCAACGATGAAGAACCTTGCCGGCGTCTTTGAAAAGAAGATGGCCGAAGAAGGCGCGAAGATTACTGAGTTCCCGCGGGAGGAGCGCAAGAAGTGGGCGACCACCATGCCCAACATTGCCAAGGACTGGGTCAGTCGGAATGAAGACCGAGGCGACCCGGCCAAGAAGGTGCTGGAGGCGTATATGTCCAAGCTGCGTGCAGCCAAAGTCGAGCTCGTGCGCGAGTGGGATAAGGAATAGCGCCGTCAAGTCCAACTGACCGCTCGCGGCGAGATCCTGCATCTTGCCGCGAGCGGCCCGCGCCTCAAACCGGTATCGCGTCAATGAACAATCAGCGGCCAAATCCTGCGTCACCCCGGCGATTCGAATGGTTTGAGTCGCTGCTGTCGGTGCTCAATTCGATCGGCACGTTGTGGATTTTCGTGCTGATGGTCGTCATCAGCCTCGACGTCATTGGCCGCACAGCATTCAACGCTCCGCTGCCCGGCGTTCTGGAACTGGTGCGCCTTTCGATTGTCGGCATCGTGTTCATTCAACTCGCACATACGTTGCGCGCCGGCCGGATCACGCGGGCGGATAATCTGTTGCGGATTCTGCAGCGCAGGCGCCCACGTTGGGGATACGGCCTGGAGATGCTCTTCAGTCTCACCGGCGCGATGATTTTCGTCGTGCTTCTCAGGGCGAGTTCTCCATTATTTCTGCGCTCATGGGAATCCGGCGAGTACGCCGGCATTGAGGGCTATATCACCTATCCGGTCTGGCCGGTGCGGTTGATCATACTCATCGGCAGTCTTTGCGCAGGATTGCAGTTTCTTCTTTTCGCGTGGCGCGACCTGCAAGTGGTGTTGAGCGGCGTTCCACCGATAGAGGACGTATCGGACTCCTCCGAAAGCCTTGCTTACGGAGATAAGGTGTAGCAATGGACGGGCTCGACATCGGATTGCTGTCGATGATCGCCATTGTGGTGCTCATCTACGCGGGCATGCACGTCGCCATCGCGCTTTGCCTTGTATCTCTCGTTGGCGTCTGGGCCATTAAAGGCAACTTTGCTCTCGCCGAGACGCTTCTTGCGCTTGCCGCCTCAGATGCCGTGTCGAGCTATGAGTTCGGCGTGGTGCCGTTGTTCGTCCTCATGGGGCTTCTCGTCAGCGTCGCGGGCATCGGGCGCGATACATTCGTGGCCGCCAATGTGCTGCTGCGGGGCATGCGCGGCGGATTGGGTGTCGCGACCGTCGTGGCCAATGCGGCCTTCGCAGCCGTTACGGGCATTTCCATCGCGTCCGCCGCGGTGTTCACGAAGATCGCCGTGCCGGAAATGCTCCGGCTCGGATACCGGCCGCGCTTTGCCGTCGGCGTCGTCGCCGGCAGTTCCATCCTCGGAATGCTTATTCCGCCGAGTCTGCTCCTGATTATCTTCGGCTTGCTGGCCGAGCAGTCGATCGGCGACCTGTTCATCGCCGGCATTGTTCCGGGTCTGCTCCTGGCCGCCTGCTTCTGCGCGATGATCATGTTTTTCGCTTATTTCGCCCCTGATTTGGTTCAGGATTCGAGTGGGGCGCAAGTTCAGGCCGACGCCCGCGACGATCTCACGGTCGCTCACGCGCTGTTGAGCCTGCTGCCGATGGTCGGCCTCGTGGCCCTGGTCATGGGCGGCATCTATGCCGGCTGGTTCACGCCGACCGAGTCCGGGGCGATCGGCGCGCTGGGCGCATTGGTGCTTGCGATCGCCAGGCGGCGCCTGACGCTGGCCTCGACGTGGCGCGTATTAACCGAAACCGGCTACGTGACCGTCTCGATTCTGTTCCTGATCATAGCGGCCAATATCTACAGCCGTCTGCTCGCAATGTCGGGCTTGCCGCAGGCGCTGGATGCATGGGTGACCGCCATGCAGATGAGTTTCTACACGCTGCTCATTGCCTACGTTCTCATCGTAGTGGTCATGGGCACGTTGATCGATGGCGTGTCGATCATGCTCATCATGGTGCCGATGTTCCTGCCGCCGCTGGCCACGTACGACGTCAACCTTATCTGGTTCGGCATTATCACGGTTATCGCCGTGGAAATCGGCTTGCTGACGCCGCCGTTCGGATTGTCGGTCTACGTCATCAAGAGCACGCTCGACGACAAGCGCATTTCCCTGAACGACATTTTCATCGGGGCAGCGCCTTACGCGGTCATCATGTTCCTGGTTCTGTTGTTGATCATCTTTGTGCCCGGCATCGCCTTGGTGCTTCTCTAGAAAACGAAGGCTAAAGCGACATGAGCGATTTCAAAAGCGAGGTCCGTGACGGTATGCGCATCGACTGGGATGTGCCGGTCGAAATGAGCGATGGCGTCATCATGCGCTGCGACGTGTTCCGGCCGGTCGAAGAGGGGAGCTACCCCGCCATTCTCGGCTACGGTCCCTACGGAAAGCTTCTGCATTTCGGCGAGGGGTATCCCGACCAGTGGAACCGGATGGTCGAGCAACATCCGGACGTCACCGCGGGTTCGACGAACAAGTATCAAAGCTTTGAACTGTGCGACCCGGAGAAGTTTGTTCCGCATGGCTACGCGGTCGTGCGCTTCGACTCGCGCGGCGCCGGGCGTTCGGAGGGTTACCTCAACCCGTTTTCCGAGCGGGAGACGCAGGACATATACGAATGCATCGAGTGGACGGCCGCGCAATCCTGGTGCACTGGCAAGGTCGGCATGAGCGGCATTTCGTACCTGGCCAGCAATCAATGGCAGGTCGCCGCGCTACAGCCGCCGCATCTGGCCGCGATCTGCGCCTGGGAAGGCATGAACGACTTCTACCGCGAATGGGCTCACCACGGCGGCATCCAAAGCACTTTCGGGCGAAGCTGGTACAAGCCTTTCATCCTGCCGTTGCAGCACGGTAAGGGGGCCAACGGCTACAAGAGCAGCATGAACGGCGAATGGGTGGCGGGACCCGAAACGCTGAGCGAGGAGGAACTCGAAGCCAATCGGATCGATTGGCACAACGAGTGCCTCAAGCACAAACTGGCGACCGACGAGTTCTGGACATCCCGCACGCCCGATCTCTCCAAGGTTACAGTGCCGGTTTTTTCCAGCGGCAACTGGGGCGGACAAGGTCTTCACCTTCGCGGCAATGTCGAAGGATATCTGGACTCGGCTTCAAAGGAAAAATGGCTCGAGTTTCACTGCCTCGAGCACTGGACCGAGTACTACACAGACTACGGGGTGAACCTGCAAAGGAAGTTCTTCGATTACTTCTTGAAAGGCGAGGACACCGGCTGGAAATCACAGCCGCCGGTCCTGATGCAGGTGCGGCAGGTCGATGGAAGCTGGCAGCCGCGAAACGAGCACGAATGGCCGCTCAAGCGCACACGCTGGACCAAACTGTTCCTCGACGCCGCCGCGGGTACGCTCGCGGAAGCGCCTGCGCGAGACGATACACGCATCGAATATCGCGGCCTGTCGGAAGGGGCGACTTTCGTTTCACCGCCCTTGGCCGCCGAGACCGAAATTACCGGTCCAATTGCTGCAAAGCTGTTCGTCTCATCAGCGACGGACGACGCTGATATATTCGTCGTGGTCCGGGTGTTTAACCCGGAGCTAAAGGAAGTTACCTTCCAGGGACACACCGATCCGCATACGACCGTTGCGCAGGGCTGGCTCCGCGCCTCGCACCGCAAACTCGACCGCAAGCGCAGCCTGCCTTATCGGCCTTACCACACGCATGATGAGATACAAAAGCTGACGCCGGGACGCATTTACGAACTGGACATCGAGGTCTGGCCGACCTGCATCGTCATCCCAAAGGGTTATCGTCTGGCCGTCAGTGTGCGCGGCAAGGACTACGAATATCCCGGTGGCGTCGGCGGCCCCGGCGTGAAAATGCTCGGCACCTTTACGGGGGTCGGCCCGTTCCGCCACGACGAAGTGCGCGACCGGCCGCCGGAAACGTTCGACGGAGACGTAACGCTCCACACCGGACCCAAACGCCCCGCGTATGTCTTATTGCCGGTGGTTCCTGCCAAGGCAAAGTAGCCGCGCGTTCGATACCCGCGTAGCGGTCCCTGCCGGACCGCTACGCAGGTAATATCATTGCGCGGCCATACATTCTGGAGATCATTCGGTCGTGGTGACTTGCCCGAAGAATCGATCGATGTTTTTCAGCGATGCTTCGTGGTCGGCCTGGATGTATGTGCCATGCTTTTTGACAACAGGATCAATTATTTCCAGCTTTAGGGCACCTGATCGTTCGACGCCTTTTTTCTGGAAGCAGGCACAGGCACGATAAAGCAAGAGGGCCGACGACCACGGTTCGGCTCACCTTCCAGAGGCTGGCCGTTTTTGTCGAGTGGATGGTGCAATTCTGGCGCCCGATAGGGCGAGTTCAGAATCGCCCTTTCGTAAAAGCTGCTCAATTTTTCTACGTCCACCCCCACGGATCCGCTTCGCATGGAGAGCGAAGCGACCTCAGGCAGCCATCTCCGGGCACGAAAGTACAGAGCCGCAGAGAAAACTACCCCCTAGAGAGCGGAATGCAGTTGCCGGCCACTTTCGACAGTACAGAGCTCGGTTTGAGAATCCCGCAAATCCAATGCGACCTTTACCCGCAAAATCGGATCGAGCGGCGGTTAGATACAGGCGCTGGCGGAGAGAGTGCGAGAACTAACTAACTGTCTCTAGTACGCGATTGATAACTACTGAAAATTCGCCCATTTACAAGGGGTTATAGGGCATCCTTCCAGACCCCTCTAAGGCAACAGAATCGTTATTTTTCTAAAAGCTGCCTCATCTTTCCGAGCAGCCTTTCGAACTCGACCGGCTTGGTATCGAACTCGTCGCAGCCGGCCGCCAACGCCTTCTCGCGGGCTCCCGCGAGGGCGTGGGCCGACAATGCAATCACAGGAATCGCCTGCGTCCCGGGATCGGCCTTGAGGCGCCGCGTGGCCTCCCAGCCGTCAATCACCGGAAGATCGAGGTCCATCAGGATGAGGTCTGGCTTTTCCGCCGCCGCCGCCGCGCAGCCCTTCTCGCCGTCCTCGGCTACGACAACTTCGAACTCGTCGAGCAACTCAAGACGCATCTTGAGCATGTAGACGTTGTCGTCGTTGTCTTCCACGTACAGTATCTTGATCACGACAAAGCTTCCGCCACGCTCCGGGCGTCGACCAACCGCCGGATGCGCGCGACGAGATCGGCGGGCTTGAACGACTCTTTCACCAGCACGGACTGCACCCCGGAATTCAGGCGATGGCGATCTTCAGCATTCAAGTCTCTCGACGTGACCACTATAACGGGGATATCGCGCCATTCGAGATTTTCCTGCAGGGCATCCACCAGTTGGAACCCGTCCATCTCCGGCATCATCAAATCGAGCAGAATGAGATCGGGAACATTCGCCTTCAGCAGGGCCAGTGCCTCCCGCCCGTTGCCCGCCTCGGCGATCGTCCAGTGCTGGTCCTGTATCCACAATCGGACACGCTCGCGCTGTAACGGATCGTCATCGACCAGAAGCACTCGCTTCGCCGGCCCGGCCGTCCGGAACTTTTTCACGACCTCGCGCAATCGCTCCCGCTCGATCGGCTTGACCAGAAAGCCGGCGGCCCCGAGCGTCATGCCACGGCGCTGCTCGTCCAAAATCGTGACCATAATGACGGGCGTTTCAGCGAGTTCCGCGTCCTGCCGCAGCGCCGCGAGGACAGACCAGCCGTCAAGGTCCGGCATCATCACGTCGAGCGTGATGGCGACCGGGCGGATTTCCTTGGCGATCTTGATACCCTCTAGCCCGCCATTCGCGGTGACCACGTCGAACCCTTCGGCCGCAAGCTGTTCCTTGATCAGTTCCCGTGCGGTGGCGTCGTCGTCGATAACCAGAATGGCGCTGGAGCGCGGCCGGGCATCCTCAACCGGACCACCAACGGGTTCCGGGCCCCCGGGCAACTGCACCGTGAACACCGAGCCTTTGCCCTCCTCGCTTTCGACCACGACGTCGCCGCCCATCATGCGCGCGAGCTTGCGCGTGATGGCAAGGCCAAGTCCCGTACCGCCGAAGCGGCGAGCGGTCGTGGATTCGGCCTGGGTGAACTCCTGGAACAGTTTTGCCTGCTGCTCCGGCGTCATGCCGATACCGGTATCCCGCACGGCGATTTCGATGATGCCCTGCCCTGCCTTCGCCTTGCGTTGCACGGTAAGGAACACCTCGCCATCTTTGGTGAACTTGCACGCATTGCTGAGCAGGTTGAGCAGAATCTGACGCAGGCGCATCGGATCGACCGTGATCGGCGGCAGGTTCGCAGGGCATTCGACCGTCAGCTTGTTACCATTCTGCTCGGCGAGCTGCCGTGCGGTGCCGATCACCTCATCGACGAGCGGCGCGATGCTCGTCGATTCCGGGTTGAGCTCGAGCTTGCCGGCCTCGATCTTGGACAGATCGAGCACCTGATTAATCAACCCCAATAAATGCGCGCCGGCGCGATGAACGCGCTTCAAGGGCTCAATCGCCTTTTCGGTGCCGAACCGCCCCGCATTGGTGAACATCATCTCGGTCAGGCCGATGATGGCGTTCAGCGGCGTGCGCAACTCGTGGCTCATATTGGCCAGGAACTGCGATTTGTGCTGGCTGGCGATCTCAAGCTGCCTGCTCTTTTCTTCAACCTCGCTGAACAGGCGCGCATTCTCGATCGCAATAACCGCCTGGTCCGCGAAGGTCGCCACCAACTCGATCTGCTTGTCCGTAAACGGCGCGACGACGTCACGGGTCAGCACGAACACGCCGATGACGGCGCCATCGCGCAACAGCGGCACACCGAGATTGGTGCGATAGCCAAACGTCTCCCGGTATCCGCTCGCGGTGTATTCGGGGTCGGCGAGCACATCGTGGATATGGCTCACCTTCCCGGTCAATACCACGCGTCCCGTGCTGCTGCCGCGCCCTGCCCGCAGCGGATTTTCCCGCCCGTAGCGCGAGGCCTCTTCGGTGAAGCCATAATTCGACTGGATACGGAACAGATCGCCGTCGGGCAGAAAGATGACGCCTTTGTCGGCGCCGCAAAGCTGACAGGCCGATTGGGTCAGCGTATCGAGCACCGTCTGCAGTTCGAAGGTCGAACGGCTGATCACCTTGAGCACATCCGCCGTCGCCGTCTGCTGCTGCAACGACTCACTCAAGTCGTCTGTCCGATTACGCAGCTCATTGAGCAGACGCGCATTTTCGATTGCAATCACGGCCTGGGCAGCGAAGCTTTCAACAAGTTCAATTTGGTTGTCTGAAAAGCGCTCAACCGCGGGCCGGTAGATCGTGATCGCGCCGATGACCTCATCCTCCTTGATCATCGGGACAAACAGCGCGGTCCGGGCTCGGCCGAGATCGACCAGCGCCGCAACATGCGAGACCCGGTGGCGATAGGCATCGAGTTCGGCGACGTCCTCGAGCTGAACCGTCCGTCGGGATTCCATCATTCGATAGAAGCCCGTGCCGGGCGGCGGCTTGAACGGCGGCATTGTCTTGAGAAATGTCGCAAAATCCGGCGGCACCCCGCGATCAACGATCGGGCGAAATGCGCCGCCTTCATTGCGCGTAACGAAGCCCATATGCGCACGGCACAATTCAAGCGCGTTGGCAATCATCGCGTTGAAGACCGGCTCAAGTTCGCCGGGCGAACTTGAAATGACGCGCAGCACCTCGGAGGTCGCCGTCTGCTGCTCCAGTGATTGGGTCAGCTCATGCGTGCGTTGTTCGACCTTTTTCTCCAGCCCAACATAGGATTCTTCGAGCTTTCCGGCCATGTCGTTGAACTGGTCGGCCAGCGCCTCCAGTTCGTCGCCGGTCCTGATCGTTATGCGTTGCGAGAGATCGCCGCTGCCAATGCGGGCGGCGCCCGTGCGCAGGGCACGGATAGGGCCGACCATGCGGCGGGCGAGAAACATGCCCGCGAGCACGGCAAAGATCAGGGCCGCCGTCAGCGCAAAAGCGAGGCGTTGCAGCGCCTCATAGAGGGGCGCATAGGCTTCGTCGACCGGCAGCTCGACGAACATCAGCCAGCCGAGCGGCTTGACCGGCGCGAAGGCGGTCAGGACCTCGCCGCCCTGAATATTTTTCGCGACCTGGAGCGGCTCGCCCGGAGTTCCGGCTTCCGCCGCCCGCGCAGCCCTGACCTGGGCAAGATTCGACATATCGGTATTGCGCAGGACGAGACTGATGTCTGGATGGGCAATCAGTCGGCCGTCGGGTCCGACGACATAGGCACTGCCCTTTTCGCCAACCCTGATCTGGCTGACCACGTCCCAGATGAGCTTGAGATTGACCTCTGCCACGCTGACCCCGGCATCGCGGCGCGCCCCGGCGATCGCCAGCGTCATGTAAGGCTCGGACTGCCGGCGGAAATAGACCGGCCCGTAATAGACCTTCTTCGCCAAGGCCTCGGTGAACTTCGGGTCCTTCGAGAAGTCCGTGCCGCTATCGATCACGTCCATGGCGAGGCGCGACACCCGCAGACGCTCCTTGCCCGTGGCATCGAGCTGGGACAATTCGGTGATCGCGGGCACCTGCCGCAACAGACGCAGCGCATCGAAACGGCGCTGCTCGATCGAACCGGCCGACCAGGGCAACTGGGTGGTCCAGCCCAGCTGGTTCTCGATCTCGCTGATGAACTGGCTGATCTTGCCGGAAGCCGCTTCAGCCTGCTCGCGCTGGATGCGAATGAGCGCCGTCTTGCGCTCCTGGTAATAGAAGTAGACGTCGAAAATGCCGTTGGCGATGAGCGCAACAGCGACGACGGAGACGAACAGCGCGACATATTTGACGAACAGCCGGTTGCGGCCGCGGAAAGGCGGCACGCCCCCGGCTGACGGCTCGGTCGGTGCACTGCTAATCGTCATTGGTACCGCGTATCCAGTGTGTCCGGAATATCCTCACGAATCCGCTCTAACAACCTTACCAAATCCGGCCCGGCTTGTTCTTGCGAAGAGCCCGCCATCCGGACCTGTATCCCGACGCGAGTTCATATCAGATCGAACAGATACGCCATGCCGGCCAGCACCGCTGCGGCGGACAAGACCAGCCAACAACGGGTGGCCGAGGCGGCCCACCCGGCAAGCATATCGTGGTTCGCAATGTACAGATCGGTATGACGCTGGCTCATCGCACTCTCTCCGGTTTGCACCGCGATGTGCGGCGCCTGCGAGGGAGACCATGCGCCGGACGGAACGAAGAGGCTTTGGGGCGAGCCTGAATTGTTGTGAATTCGGGGTGGCGACGCGTCTCACTCGATCACCTCGTCGGCGCGGGCGAGCAGCATCGGCGGTATCGAGAGGCCAAGCGCCTTCGCCGCTTTCAGGTTGATCACGAGTTCGAATTTTGTGGGCTGTTCGACAGGGAGATCGGCGGGCTTGGCGCCCCGCAAAATCTTGTCGACATATTCGGCGCCGTGCTTGAACAAATCGGAAAAGCTCGGACCATACGAGAGAAGGCCGCCCGCCTGCACAAATTCCCGATACGCGAAGACCGACGGCAACCGGGCGTCCGTCGCGAGCACGCTGATGCGTGCGCGGTTGGTCAGCGTCAGAGGCTCGTTGGTGACATAGAGCGCCTGAGCGTTGCCTTTGGCGCGCTGGATGGCCTCGGCAATGTCATCCGCCCGACGGATTTCTAGAACTTGAATCTCGGTGCCGAGATTTCCGGCGCTCCGCTGCGCCTCATGCATCTGTTCGACGGCGTTCTGGGCATTGACGTTGACCAGGACCGCCACGCGGCGAAGGCCGGGCACGAGATCCCGCAAGAGTTCGAGATGCTTGCCGGCCAGTTCGGAGCTTTGCAACGATAGCCCCGTCATGTTGCCGCCCGGACGAGAGAGGCTGGCGACCAGCCCCGTCCCAACGGGGTCACCGGCGACAAAGACGATGGGAATCTGCGCAGTGGCGCGCTTCACGGCCGAGACGATGGGCGTTCCGTTCGTGAAGATCACGTCGACCTTGCGCGAGACGAGCTCCGCTGCCGCCGTTGCCGCGCGCTCCGCACTCCCCTCCGCCCAGCGATACTCGATCGTCACTGTTCGTCCTTCGACCCAGCCAAGCTCCCGGAGACGGTCAACAAAGGCCGCCGTCAGTCGTGTCTGCCCTTGCTGGGTCGATGCGCCGATGAAGCCGATCGTCTTGCCGGCTTCTTGGGCACGGACGAGCGATGGCACGGTCCACAAGGCGCAAAGGCCCGCGCGCACGATGAAATCTCGTCGTTTCATTGTTCCTCCCATGATACGGCTGTGGCCGGCTGCATTAGTCTATGCGTTCATAGCCTCGCGAAACCACACCCGAGTCAGCCTTTGGCGACATGAAAAACTTGAGGAGAGCCTCGGCCTCTGTCTTTGTCTTGGTGGCGCTGCTGACGCCACCCGTCATCACAATGTAGTCCTGAAGTTCCGCCGGCCAGGCGCCGGCGAGTTCGACGCCCTTCGCGGCCGTGATCAAGGGAACCGGCATCAGCACAGCGTCAACCGAACCCGATGAAACGCCGCCCAGGTTTTCCGCCACACCGCCTGCCTTGAGCTTGGGCAGCGCCTGTTCCGCGATGCCGAGCTTTCCGAGCATGCCGCGGACCACCGGCCCGGTCGAACCGACGGCCACGTATCCGATCGAGTTGAACTTGAGAACGGCGCTTCTAAGCGCGGCCGGCGTTCCGACATCGGGCTTCGTCGCCCCGGCGCGCACGCCAACCCCCATTCCGAACCTTGCGATATTCGTCGCCGTGCCGGCTCGCACGGTGCCCTGTGCGATCATGTCAGCGATGTGCTTCGGGTCGCTGATCGCCACATCGAAGCCGGGGCTCTCGGTCGCGGCTTGCGGTATCTGTGGGGTGAGAGCGAACCGCACGGCAACCTTGTGGCCGGTCTCCCGCTCGAATTCCGGAACCAAGGCGTCCACGACCGGCTTCAGCCCCAGTGAACTCAGGAGTTTCAACTCGGCGGCATGCGCCGCCTGCGGCAAACCGAGAATGGCGCCGGACCAGAGTACGCAAGCCAGCACCTTCAACGTTTTCATCGACGACATGGCGATCTCCTTGTTTTGCCGGGACGGCAGGGCATGTGCGTTCGCGCTCGCAACATACGTTCAGCGCAGAGATCGATCCTTGGGGCAGACCTGAAATGTCCTGAATCGGGCCGCGCGTCACGGCCCATGGCTCATTCGATCACCTCGTCGGTCCGGGCGAGCAACGCGGGCGGCACGGTAAGGCCGAGCGCCATCGCCGTCTTCAGGTTGATGACGAGTCCATATTTGGTCGGTTGCTCCACCGGGAGTTCGCCGGGCTTGGCACCTTTGAGGATGCGGTCCACGTAGACGGCCGCGCGCCGGTACATGACCTCCTGACTGGCAGCGTAGGCCAGCAGGCCGCCCATCTTGGGAACGAGCAGATTCGACGAAACCGCCGCCAGCCGGTGCTTGCTGACGAGGTCAATGACCTCCCTGCTTGTGAGACTGCCCTGGATCATGAGGAAATCGGAATTGCTGTCGGCGATCGTCTTGAAGACATCGTCCATCGGCTGTGACGGTCGCACCATGAATATCTGCACCAACAGCCCTAAAGTGGCCGCGTCACGCTCGATGTGCGCGACGAAAGGCTTCGTGAATCCATCGGTTTCGTTGGCGAGCACCGCGACGCTTTGCGCCGTCGGCTTCAATTCACGCAACAATTCAAGCGTTTTGCCGGCAATCTCCGCCGCCGCTGCCGAGATGCCGGTGACATTGCCCTCTGGGCGCGCCAGGCTGGTGACCAGGCCCGTGCCGAGCGCATCGCCGACGGGCGCCATAACGATAGGAATGTCGCCCGTCGCGCGTTTGGCCGCGAGCGCGGCGGGCGTCTGGAAGGCGACGATCACATCGACTTTGTCGCGGACCAGCTCTGCGGCCAGTTCATCCAGCCTGTCGGGCCTGTTCCCGGCGTTACGAGCGTCCAGGCGAATATTTCGTCCTTCGACGTAGCCGAGCGATTCCAGGCCTAAGCGCAACTCCTTCAAGAAGAGGTCCGGCGTCGGGCTGCCGAGCACGAGGACACCGATTTTCGCGGGTCTCGCTTCTTGCGCCTGCTGTGCAATCGCAGGAAACGACAGCGTCAGGCTGGCGACCCCGGCAATCAGAATGAATTCGCGGCGGGAGTTCATTGCTCTTCACCAGGGTTTGAGATCAGCCGAGCGTCGGATGAATTTGCGCCGATGCAGGCGAGGGGTCATTCGATCACCTCGTCGGCGCGGGCGAGCAGCGTCGGCGGCACAATCAGCCCAATTGCCTTCGCCGTTTTGAGATTAATGACGAGCTCATAGTCGGTTGGCTGCTCGAAGGGCAGCTCCGCCGGCTTAGCTCCCTTCAGGATCCTATCCACCAGTCGCGCGGAACGGCGGAATATCCCAAGAATATTCGGCCCGTAGGAGATGAAGGCGCCGGCCCTCACCATCGGCCCCATGAACACCATCATCGGCACGCCGCGCGCCAGCGCCAACTGCGCGAGACGTTCGCGTTCGTTCAGCAGCATAGCGTCGTTGTTGACGATGATGCCGGTCCGCTCCGACGGCTTGATCATCTGAAACGCCGGCTCCACGTCTGCCGGCGTGCGCACTTCGGCGACCTGCAAGGCAATCTGCAAGCGCGATGCGGCGGCACGACTGTCATCGACAAATTGCCGGGCAAGCCCGGCATCGCTCGGATTGACCAACAAGACCGCACTCTGCATGCCGCCTACGGCTTCGTTCATGATCTCCATGCGCTTGGCGGTGAGGTCGACTCCCATATTGGAGAGGCCGGTGATGTTTCCGCCCGGTCTCGCCAGGCTCACGACGAGGCCGCTGGCGACCGGATCGGGAATAACAACGGCGACAATGGGGATGGTCTGGGTCGCGCGTTGCGCTGCCAGCGCGGCCGGCCGGGTGACGGCCACCAGCACATCGACCTTGCGCGCGACGAGGTCGGCGGCGTTGCTGGCGAAGCGCTCGTATTGCTCGCCCGCATAGGTGTTGACGAGGACGATGTCGCGGCCTTCCGCATAGCCGAGATCGGTCAAGCCCTGGCGGATGGCGTTCAGAAAGATCGCCTCCTCCCGTTCATTGCCGGCGTGCCAAAGAATCCCGACGGTCGGGATGCGTTTCTGCGCGGAGGCCGGGAGCGGCCGCAGCCCCGACGCTGCCGCCACCGCGCCACCGAGAGCCAAGATGAACGCGCGCCGCCTCATTCGATCACCTCGTCGGCGCGGGCTAGCAGTGTCGGCGGGAGCGCGATCCCCAGCGCCCTGGCGGTCCCCTGATTCACCGTCAGCTCGAACCGCGTCGGCCGCTCCATCGGCAGGTCGGCCGGCCGGGCACCTTTGATCACCTTGTCGACGTAGACCACGATGCGCCGCATCATATCGCCGGCGTTCGCGCCATAGGTGAGCAGCAAGCCATCCTTTACCCAGGCGGACCAGTTGCCGACCATGACAATCCGGTTTTTCATGCCGAATTCCGCGATCTGGCGGCGCTGCTGGAGCAGCAGTCGGCTCGATATGACGATGAGGCCTTCCGCCCGTTCGCGTAATGCCGTTTCGAAGGCCCCGCCGAAGTCGCCGGCGCGCCGAACCTCAAGCGACGTCACGTTGACGCCCAACCTCGTTGCGGCCTGCTTGATCTCCTGAAATTCCGGATCGGCATGATCGGGATTCCAGAGGACGCCGACGCGTGAAATACCGGGGACCGCTTCCTTGAGCAGCTCAATGACCTTGCCCGACAGTTCGTCATAGACCTGCGTGACGCCCGTGATGTTGCCGCCCGGGCGGGAAAGGCTTGCGACGAGACCGCTCTGGACGGGATCGGTACTGACCAGGGCCACGACAGGAATCGTCGACGTGGCCTTCTTGACATGCGGCGCGACGTCGCCGCCGAACGCAAAAATCACGTCCGGCTTCAGGGCCACCAGCTCCGCGGCGAGCTGGGGCAGCCGCTCGGCGCGGCCCTCCGCAAAGCGGTAGTCGATGGTGATGGTCTTGCCATCCTCGTAGCCGAGATCCTTCAGTCCGTTCAGCAACAGGCCGATGGGATCGATCTGCGGGGAATTGTACAGCAAGATGCCGAGGCGCTTCCTTGCCGGCGCCTGTTGGGCGGCGGCAGGAAACGGCAAAAGGAGTATTCCTGCGCCAACTCCCGCGACAAAGCTGCGTCGTGTCGTCATCGTCTCCTCCCATAATCTGCTATCGTTCTCACCGCTCCGTCAGCCAGGGCGGAAGCACCACGCTTCCGCCTCATGATCATCGGCGACCGGAGCGCCTCGTCTTTGCGGTTACAGCGGCTTGATCGCGATCTTTCTGACCTTGATGGTGCCAGCCGCATGTTGCAGCGCGACCGGCCCTTCGGCAAAGAGGCCGTTGCGCAGTTCCGTGGTCTTCTGGCCGTTGAGGACCACCGTCACGTGCCGGCCCTTGGCCGTGATCTCGTAAGTATTCCACTTGCCGCCGGCCTTGGGCATCGGATTGACTTCGGCGAAGTGGGTGATGCCGCCGGTGCCGTAGGTCTGGTCCTTGCGCCCGTCGAAAATGTTGGCCTCGTAACAGGTCCGGTCGGTGATATTGCCGGCGTCGCTGCAGCGGATAAAGATGCCGCTGTTGGCGTCATCGCTCGCCCAGAATTCGACCTGAAGCACGAAATCCTTGTAGGCGTTGCGGGAGACCAGATAGGCGAAGTCCTTGCCGCTGCGCTTGTCGGCGACGATCAGGCCGTCCTCCGCGCGCCAGTTGGATTCGCCGACCCGGTTCCAGTCCCCGATCGTCTTGTCGTCCAGCAATGTGACCCACCCGTCGCCGGATTGGGCGGCCGCCGGGCTGAACGTGAAGGGTGCGAGGGCCAGGCCCAGCACCAGAACGATCGCTTTCCGATTCATTGTCAGTCTCCTCCTGTCCAGGCCGGGCCAGCGGCCCGGTTTGCGTTATCGACAGGGCCATCATCCTCACAACATCGCTTCAAGTCCTTGGGACGGTTCTGAATCGTTCTTAAACCTAGGCCGGCCCGCGCTGATTTTCCCGCCGCCTCGTCATTCGATCACCTCGTCGGCACGGGCCATCAGTGTCGGGGAAACCTCGATTCCGAGTGCCTTGGCTGTCTTGAGGTTGATCGCCAGCTTGTAATTGGTCGGCTGCTGGACCGGCAGTTCGGCAGGTTTTTCGCCGCGCAGGATGCGATCGACATAGGTGGCCGCCTGCCGGAATTGGTCGGCCAGATCGGGCCCGTAGGACACCAGGCCGCCGGCCACGACAGAGGGTCGCAGGAAGTAAGCCGTGGGCAAGCGATGTCTCTCGGCCATGGCGATGATCAGACCACGGTTGCCATCCGTGACAGGGTTCGGCAGCACGACCACCCCACCGTTCGGCTCGCGCGCGAACTGATCGATGGCGCGTTCAAGGGCTGCGGCATCGCGTACGCCGCTCGCCACCAGTTCCACCCGCAGCGACGGCGCGACCGCCTCGATGGCGCGCAACATCCCTGCCTGCGGTTTCTGGTCCGGATGGAGGATGACGGCAGCGCGCGTCATGTGCGGCACGACCTCCTTGAGCAACTCCAGCAATTTTCCAAAAATCGAAAATTCAGCCACGGTAAAGCCGGTGAGGTTGCCACCCGGACGCGCCAGGCTGGCAACGAGGCCGGCACCGACGGGATCAACGATCTGTGTAAAGACAATCGGTATGCGACTGGTCTCCTGCAGGAGTGGCTGCAATGCGAGCCCGGTGCTGACCAGGATCACGTCGGGATCAAGGCTCACCAGTTCTTTCGCTTGAGCGCGGATGCGTCCGGAGTCGCCGCCGCCCCAGCGATAGTAGATGCGGGCGTTACGGCCCTCGATCCAGCCGAGTTTTTGCAGTGCCTGCTCGAATGCCGCGACATTGGCCTTCACTTCCGCATCGCTGTCGGCTACCGCGACCAGCACGCCGATGCGCCGCACTTTCTCTTGCGCGCGCGCCGCGATCGGCCAGGACAACGACGAGAGGACCGCGCCGCCAGCGCCCCCTATGAATTCTCGCCGCTTCATTCGATCACCTCGTCGGCTAGCGCGAGCAGCGTCGGCGGCAAAGTCAGGCCGAGCGACTTGGCGGTCTTGAGATTGATTGCGAGTTCGAACTTCGTCGGCTGCTCGACCGGCAGATCGGCGGGCTTTGCCCCTTTCAGGATACGGTCGATGAAGTAGGCCGTGCGCCGCACCTGTGCGCTGAGATCGACGCCCAAAGTGGCGAGCGCTCCTGCCCTTGCAAACACAGGATAGTCGGAAATCACCGCCAGCCCGTGCTTCAGGCCGAGCGCGGCAATTTCGGCGGCATGGCCGGTGTAAAGCGGCTGGATAATGATAGCCTCCGCACCTTCCTTCTTCAACCCGTCGAAGAGCGCCTCGTTTGCCTCTTCGGGACGATCGATGAGGCGCACCAGAAATTTGATGCCGATCTTGTCGGCATTTCCCTGTGTTTCACGGACAAATGCCGCCGCGCTCGGGCTCCCCGCGTTGCCGAGGAAGGCAACCTTGGCGATGCCAGGCTTGATCTCGCGCAGGAGTTCGAGCCGCTTGCCGGCCAGGTCCGGCCCCGACATCGAGACGCCGGTAAGGTTGCCGCCCGGCCGCGACAGGCTCGGCACGAGCTTCGCCGCGACCGGATCGGACGCGATCATCACCATGGGGATGGTCTGGTTTTCCTCTTTGGCAAGTTGCACGGTCGGCGTGGTCCAGGGCACGATGACATCGAACCGGCGTTCGACAAACGACTTCACCGCATCCCTCGCCCGTTGCTTGTCGCCATCGGTAAAATGCGTTTCGATGTCGAACGTCTTGCCTTGCACATAGCCCAGCTTGCGCAGCTCCTGGCGGATGCCCTCGACATCGCGCGCAAGTTCCGGCGCGTGCAGGCTGACGACGCCAATTCTGGCAAGCCGCGCGTCCTGGGCGATCGCCGGACCGGACACGAGCAGTCCCATCAGGACACCCGCAGCCGCCCCTCCGCACATCCTCGATCGATGGTCTCGCATGTCGAACCTCGTTGATGACCTCGGCGCCTGGTTACTGTCGGCAGTTTCACACTTTCAACCGCCGCCGACATTTCGCACCGCCCCGGCGCGCTGGTCGCCCCGAGGCCTCCCTGAAGACCGCCTATTTCTTGAACGGCGTGGTCAGCCGCTCACCCTTCCTGCCGACAATAACCGCGAGAAAAACCGCCGGCTGGCTCCCAGTGTTCTTCAGGCCGTGCGGCACCCCTTCCTTGGCGTAACCCCACTCCCCGGCCTTCAGCATGACCGGCGGCTCGTCGACGCCGGTCTCCTCGAGTTCGCCCGAAACGACGTAGTGGAACTCGGGGCCGGAATGGGTATGCACCGGCAGAAAATGACCGGGCGCGACTGTAATCCGGGCGACGTTGAAGATTGAGTCCGGCGACGACTTGAAATAGTCGAACACGAAGCGTTCCGCCTTCACGCCCTCGCGCGCCGACGCGACGCCGGCGAGTTCGGGCGGGGTCGCCTGCTGGGCCAGAGCCGGAGCAGCCAATGTCAGCACCAGGCCGGCAACGAACAGATGTTTGCGCATGGTCAATCCCCTACGATTAGGTCGCGCGAACCGCGACCGATCCGTTCATCTTCTCCCTGTTCTGCTCCTCCGTCCTTGGGGCGGTTCTGAAAGGTTCTTAAGGCGCCGCTCCACGGCCCGCCGTCTGTCATGACGGCATTCGCCGCAACGCCAGCATCGTGATGTCATCGGACGCCGGCGCCGTGCCGACAAAGCTCTTCACCGCATCACTGATGACGGTCACGATCTCGGCACTGCGCCGCCCTGAGACGGCACGCAGGACAGCCTCCAGACGTTCCTCCGAGAACAAGAGCCCCGCCGGATCGTGCGCCTCGGTCACCCCGTCGCTAAACAGATAAAGGGTCTCGCCTGGCTCCAGGGTCAGCGTTCCGGTCCGATAGGTGGCCTGCGGCCGCACGCCGAGAATGATGCCCTTGCCCTCGTCGAGCGCCGCAAGTGCGCCGCCGCCGATGCGGTACGGCGGATTATGACCGGCATTGCAGTAGGCCAGGTCGCCGGTCGCGGGCTTCAGCATCCCGAAGAACATGGTCACAAACATCATGTCGCTGTTGTTCTGGCAAAGCTCGCGGTTGACGCGGCCGATGATCTCGGCCGGCCCGGCCGCACCGTCACGGCTGCGCATAAGCTCTGTGGCAAGGCGAATCAGGCTCTTGGTGCGCGCCATGAACAAGGCCGCCGGCATGCCCTTGCCCGACACGTCGCCGACGAAGAAACAGAACGAGCCGTCGTCGGTGAGGAAGAAGTCATAGAGATCCCCGCCCACCTCTCGTGCCGGCTGAATGAGGCCGTGCACATCGACTGGACATAGCGCAGTCGGCTCCGGAAATTTTTGCGGCAGCATCGACATCTGCAGATCGCGGGCCGCCTGCAATTCCTGCTCCAGCCGGGCAAGATGAGCATTGACCTCGTCGCGCAGCCGCTTCTTGTCGAGGCTCGCGCCGAGCCGGGCACGCAGCAGGTGCTGATTGAAAGGCTTCTGCAGATAGTCGACGGCGCCCAGTTCAATGCAGCGGACGACGCTGCTCATTTCATTGAGCGCGGAAATCATGATCACCGGCAAATCGGCGAGGCGCTTCTCGCCCTTCAGCCAGGTCAGCACCTGATAGCCATCGACCTTCGGCATCATGACGTCGAGCAGGACGAGGTCGAATTGCCGTTCCTTGAGCGCGGCGATGGCCTGCTCGCCGTCTTCGGCAATCGCCAAATCGGTATAGCCCTCCAGCTCCAAATAGAGCGTGAGGGTGTAGCGGTTGTCGTCGTTGTCGTCGACAACCAGGATGCGGGGGGCTGCGTCAGGGTGCATGGGCGGCCGTCAATGCTGGAAATGGAATTCGAGCACGGCACTGTCGCCCTTGCGGCTCGCGCGCACACGGTCGGCATTGCGCTGAATCAGGTATCCGGCCAGCAGGCGCAGTCCCTCGTCCGTTTCACGGATCTGCGCGTCGGTCGGTCGGCGCTCCGGCAGAATTAAATCGTCGCCCTGGTAGATGAGCCGGACATCGAGATTGAACTCGTCGAAAGATGCCTCGAGCGTTATGGGGCCCTGCACATTGCAATGCTCGACAATGCTTTCGACCGACTGCGCAGCGCCGAAGATCGCACGTTCGATCACGTCGCGACGGGCGCCCCATTTTGCCCCCTGCTGATCGAGGAAAGTGCGTACCGCATCGTGGTTGTCGGCATCTGGCGCCAGCAACACTGACGCTCGGGTTTTTACGCCAATGCGAAAGATGGCATTCAGGAATAGCGCGGTCACAAGACCGATGACAAGGCTGGAGGTGACGAACGGCTGCAACAGCGCCGGCGCCTTTGCATAGAGCGCGGGAAAGATTTCGTAGCCAAGGCTGGCGGTGAGGGCAATCCCGACGATGAACGACCGCCGCGCGTCGAGCAGTCGGCTGGTGATAATCTGCAGCCCACTCACGATAATGAAGCAGGCCGTGAACAGAAAAGCCGCCCCAATCACCGGGCGCGGCATGGCCACCATGACGGCCGATACGATCGGAAACATTGAAAATACGATCAGCAGCCCGCCGAGCCAGAACCCCACCCAGCGCGAGGTCACGCCCGTGGCATTCGACATACCGATGGAAGAGGACTGCGTGTTGCCGCCGATGCTGCCGAAGAAGCCGGCAATGACCGTCGCAAAGCCGTTGGCGGTGATTCCGGTTCGGATCGACGTCATGTCGGGACGAATCCAGTCCCGATCGTTGATCTTCTGCGCGGCGCTGAGGTCGCCCATGCCACGCAGCGCGCAGGTGAGCGCCGCGGCCATGAACGGAACGATGAGCTCGACGCTCAGCTGCGGCAGTTTCGGCGTCCACGCCGGCAACGCAAACACCGGCGCGCTGGCAAGGACCCGCATCGATTCCGGATTGAAGGCCCCGGCCGCGACGGCAACGAGGTAGCCGCAGACCACGCCGACGATGGCGCAAAGCATCCGAAGATGCCCTTTGCCCCACAGATTAAGACCGATCATCAGAGTAAGCGTCCCGGCGCTAATCAGAAGTTCGGTCCGGGTCGCGGTTGCCTGCATCGTTGCCTTGTCCAGACCGAACAGCGCCTGGATGGCAAGAATGCCGACATACATGCCAATCAGCAGAATGCAGAGGCCGGAAATTTCAGCCGGAAAGAAAGGCCGGAAGCGACGTACTATTTGGGCAAAACCAATCTCGAAAATGCCGGCGAGCATGGTCATGCCGGCGAGCAGCGGCAGGCCGCCCGTTTTGATCGCGATGATGCTGATGGGAACGTAGGGAGCCGCCGGCGCGGAGGTGATGAGAAACCCGGACCCCAGCCACTTGCCCGGCCAGGCCTGCAATATGGTGCCGACGCCGCACACCAGGATCGTCAGGCTCACCACCTGAGCGACGACATCTTCGCTGGCGCCGCTGCCGCGCATTACCAGAACCGTGTAGATTAAAATCGGTGCCAATACCGTCAGCTGCTGTGCCGCGTTGGCGAAGCAGATCAGGGCCGGCGGCTTCTCATCGACGCTGTAGATCAAATTGCTTGGGCGCATTGCTCCTTGCAGCGGTCATTCCCCCGCCCTCCCCGGACTTGTTTTTATTTTGTCTTTGCGACGCCTTCGTCACGGGTGCCGCAGATCGTGAACAGATCGGTAAACGCGCCGATCTCGAACAACCTCCTGATTTCCGCCGACATGCCGCAGAGGACCAGCTTGCCCTTGGCCTCGTCCATCATCTTGGCGGAGATCAACAGGGAGCGGAAGCCGGCGCTGCTGATGTAGGGTATCTGCCGCAGGTCGATCACCACCCGATGGGCGCCGCCGCCAATCAGCGCCGTCACCCGCTCGCCGAACGGCTTGGCGCTGTTGGTGTCGATCCGGCCCCGCGGCTCCACGATGATCGCCCCGTCCTGCTCCGATTCGGTCATCTCCACGACGTTCTCCTTTGCCGGATTTCAGGTGGTGAATTTTTTGGTCAGGCACAGCCGATTCGTATCGCCGGCCCGCGTATAGGTCAGGTCGTCCATCAGGCTCCGCATGAAATGCACCCCCAGGCCGCCAACCTTGCGCGCGTGCAACGGTGCAATGAGGTCAGGAGCCGAAACCTGCCGCGGGTCGAAAGGTCGGCCCTGATCCTCGATCAGCAGCACTATCTCGCCGTCCCGCCGTTCCAGCCGAACCTTTATTTCGTCCTGCGCGCCATCCTCGTAGCCGTAAGCAATGATGTTGTTGAGCACCTCGTCTAACACCACATTGAGGTCGTGCAGAACCGACTGTGGCAGCCCGTTCTCTCCTGCGAATCGGCCGAGCATGCTGGTGACGATCGGCATGTCTTCCCAACGGTTGAGGATACGCGCCTCAATTTGCCTCACTGTGAAACCCCATGACGCGCGACGCAATCGATGCGTCCTTCATAGAACATGGCAGGCCCGAACCCGCCCGTCACCGCCCCCCTGTGTGACGATGCCGGGAGCGATCCAGCAGACGCTCCGATCTTGCCGCAGCGCAGCGATCATGTCTTTGGCTGCGGCCTGATATTTCCTGAATTCTTATGAATCGCCCTGCAACCCATTCATTCGCGCAAGATTTGCCAGTACAGTTAAATCCAAGGGCAGCGCTGGCGGGGGCTGGAAAGCGATGGAACTTAAGGTCGAAGAACACACGGACGGCGCCACCATTGCCGTGTTGCGCGGTCGTTTCGATACGACCGGAGCGATCGCCATCGAGCTTCCGTTCAATGCGCTGGCCAGCGAGCGGCCGGCGCTTGTCGCCGATCTGTCGGACGTAAATTTCATGTCGTCATACGGGATCCGCGTCCTGCTCCGCGCCGCCAAGATCGCCAAGAGCAAAAACGCGCGCCTCTTGATCGTTTGCCCGGATACAGCCGTGTGCAAAGTGCTCCAGACGGCCGGAACCAGCGATCTCATTCCGGTGTATCCGACGATCGCTGCGGCGATGGCAGTCCTGGGTTGACGTCATGCCCGCGACGCACACAACGAGCGGCGGCCGGCTCGTTCTGCGGACGAGCCTTGGCGAAATCCCACGGCTCGCGGCCTGGGTCGACGACGTCGCACGCCAAACCGCCCTGCGAGCGGAGACCGTCTTTGCGATTCAGCTCTGCCTCGAAGAGGCGATTGCCAACGTCATCATGTATGGTGACTCGCCGGAAGATTCGCCGATCTCCGTCGAACTTGGCTTCGGTAACGATGGTGCCACGGCCGTGATCGAAGACCGGGGCCGGCCGTTCGACCCGACAGCCCTGCCGCCTCGCATCAAGCCCACGTCGCTCGATGATTCCAAAATTGGGGAGCTCGGCGTTCATCTGATCCGGAATTATTCGCGGACGATGCGCTATCAGCGGGTCGATGGCTGCAATCGCCTCACCCTGACGTTCGAGACGACATCATCCGGGGTGCAGGCGTGACCCCGCTACTCCCCCCGGCCTTCGCTTTCGGCCCATTCCGCCTGGTTGTGCAACGCCGCGAACTTCTGCTGCACGGCATCCCCGTCATGCTCGGGCAACGCGCAATTGAGGTGTTGCTGGCCTTGGTCAGTCGTGCCGGTCAGCTTGTCACCAAGGACGAGATCATGACGGCAGTCTGGCCCGGCGTGATTGTCGAAGAGAACAACCTTCAGGTCCACATCTCGGCATTGCGCAAGGCGCTAGGAACAGCCGGCGACCCGAAGTCATTCCTGCAGACGGTGGCCGGGCGCGGTTATCGCTTCGTCGCCGCGGTCGAAATCGACAGCATGGATGCCAAGCCCGCCCCGGCCGTGCCGTCCGAGCCAGCATCGGCGTCGGTATCGCCGCTCCCAAGCAACCTGCCACGGCAACTGACCAGCTTTGTTGGTCGCGAGGCCGAACTCGACCTCCTGACACAAGAACTTCAGCGCCACCGCCTCGTCACGCTCACAGGCCCGGGCGGCGTCGGCAAGACGCGCCTGGCCGTCGAGGCCGGCTGGCAGGTGGTGAACCGCTATCCCCACGGTGTTTGGATCGTTGAACTTGCGCCCTTGCAGGAGAAGACCCTCGTCGCCTTCGCGATTGCCGAGGTCCTCGGCATTGCGATCCCCGCCGGCGTCGCTGTGTTTCCCGCTCTCGTTTCTGCCCTTGGCGACCGGCACATCCTCCTGATCTTCGACAACTGCGAACACCTCATCGGCGCGGCCGCAGTAGCCGCCGAGGCGCTGCTGCGTGCCGTGCCGAACCTGTCGATCCTGGCGACCAGCCGCGAGCGTCTCGCGATCGACGGAGAAAAGGTCCTGAACGTGCCACCGTTAGCGATGCCCGCAACAGCGGAGATCACCGCCGCCCAGGCCGGAGCATTCGACGCCGTGCGACTTTTTGCGGAGCGGGCCCGTGCGCTGGACGAAAACTGGCTCCTCACCGACGCGAGCGCCGCCGGGGTTTCGGCGATTTGCCGGCGGCTGGACGGCATGCCTCTGGCCATTGAAATGGCGGCTCCGATGCTACGCGTCCTGTCTCTGCCGCAAATCGCCGCCGGACTCGACGAGCGATTCAGGTTCTTCACGGCCGCCACGCGCACCGCGTTGCCTCATCATCGCTCGCTCCAAGCGGTGATCGATTGGAGCTACTCCCTGTTGAGCGAGCCCGAAAAGCAGCTTCTGCAAGGGCTTTCGGTCTTTTCAGGCAGCGTCAACCGCGAAGCGATCGCCGCCGTGGCCACGGACGCCACCTTGCCCGCGGCGGACATTCTGGGCCAGCTGCGGCTGCTGATCGACAAATCGCTGGTCGTTCCTGAACGCGGCGCCGGCGGCATCCGCTACCGGCTCCTTGAAACAACGCGTGAATACGCACGCGACAAGCTCGGACCGGAGGCGACGCTCACCTCACATCGACGGCATGCGGATTTTTTCCGGGCGATGCTCAGACAGGCCAGCATTGATTGGGAAACCACTGGCGTTGAACCCTGGCTCGACCGTTATGCTACTGACCTCGACGAAGTGCGGGCGGCGCTGCAGTGGGCCTTCGGGCCGCAAGGCGACGCTCGACTAGGGATCGAACTGGCTGCAAACAGTCACGTGTTCTGGGGCGAGCTCGGGCTTGCTTCCGAACACAGGCGCTGGGTGCAAGAAGCACTTGCCCGCACGGACGATTCCACGCCGACCGAAACGATGGCCCAGCTTCTTTCGTGGCATGCCGGCGACGTCAAGGACATCGACGATCCATCCGATTACGACGACGCCCTGCGCGCGGCCGAACTGCACGCGCAGCTTGGCAATGCATTCGCTCAAGGGCAAAACTTGCTCCGCGCGGGCAGTGCCCTCTTTCTTTCCGGCGATGACGGCGGAGAGGCCATGCTCCGCAAGGCTTACGCGCTCCTCGAACCCTTCGGCGCAACGAAGACTCAGGCGCGTTGTCTCAGCGCGATGGCATCGTCTTCGTTGCTGGCAGGCGATTTGTCGAAAGCAAAACATTTACATAATCAGGCGATGGTGGTCGCCCAACAGATCGAAGCTTAAACCTGGCCTTTCAGAACATTTCATGTCTGTCCCAAGGACCAGCCATACGGTCTGGGTCAAGCTCCCCGGGATGTCAGCAAACCGCTGCCTGAGCGAAGGGAGAAGACCATGAACCGGATTACGAAGCCCGAAGCGACCTGGAGTAACGTCTGGAAGGCGGCATTTCTGGTGACCACGTTCACCGGCGCTCTGATGGCCTCACCTGCTGCCCAGGCCGACATGATCTCGGAATGGAACGAGCAGGCGGACTCGATCGCCCTGCAAAATCGCGACAACCCGGCGGCCTACCCCACCCGACTCGCGGCCGTCCACCTCGCCATGTTCGAGGCGGTCAACGCCGTTGAGCGCCGCTATGCCTCCTACAGGTTCAAGCTGAGCGTCGACCGCGAGACCTCGAAGGAGGCGGCTGCCGCCGCTGCGGCGCACGCCATGCTGGTCGCGCACTACCCCGACCAGAAGGACAAGCTCGATGCCTTCCTGGAGCAATCGCTGCGCGGCGGCCGCGAGCACCGCTTGAATCCGATCCCGGACGGCGAGGCCAAGACCAAGGGCCTGGAACTCGGACGGCAGGCCGCGGCCGAGGTCATCGCGATGCGCGCCAACGACGGGCTGAATGCGCGGGAAAGCTATCGCCCAGCCACCCATCCCGGCGTCTATGTGCCGACCACCATTCCGGTGAATTCCACCATGGGCGGCGTCACGCCCTGGTCGTTGTCCAGCGCCGCTCAGTTCCGTCCGGCCGCGCCGCCGGCGCTCGACTCAGCAACCTGGACCAAGGACGTGAACGAGATCCGGGAATACGGCAGCCGCAACAGCAAGACGCGCAGTACCGAGCAGACCGAGATCGGGCGGTTCTGGTTCTTCACGGGCCCGGCGACCTACAACCCGATCGTCCGGCAGATCGTGGCTGCCAAGAAGCTCGACCTGGTCGACAGCGCTCGCCTGTTCGCGCTGGTCACCATGGGCGGCAGCGACGCGATCACCGCGGTGTTCGAGGCCAAGTACCACTACAACTTCTGGCGTCCGATCACCGCGATCCGGAACGCCGACCAGACCGGCAACAAGGCTACGCCGCGCGACGCAACCTGGCTTGCGCTCGGCGAGACTCCGATGCATCCGGAATATCCCTGCGCGCACTGCATCGTGTCAGCGACGGTAAGCACGGTGCTGCAGGCCGCCGTGGGCAATGAGGTGTCGTTCTCGCTGACCAGCCCGACCGCGCCTGGCGTCGTCCGCAAGTGGAACCGGCTGTCCGATTACGCCGACGAGGTTTCGATGGCGCGTATCTACGGCGGCTTCCACTACCGCTTCTCCAACGAGGTGGCCAAGGACATGGGCCGCAAGATTGGCCAACAGTTGGTCACCACGCAGCTACAAGGTGCGGCAGCTTCGGCCAGCCGCTGAACGACACTGAGGCCCGTGCGGCGCAATGCGCCGTACGGCCCCTTTCCCGCGTCGAATTGCGCTACCATCGAAAATCTAACGGCGGAAATAACAATGAACAGACGCACATTCCTCAATTCCGTGGCGGGCTCCGCGATCGTGTGGCCGCTCACCGCATGGGCCCAATCCTCCCGACCGGTGATCGGCCTGCTCAGTGGTACCGACCGCGAAGAGAGCCAGATCGCGGCGATTGAGCAGGGCTTGAAAGAGGCC